>NZ_NXBD01000017.1:0-99134 GCF_002383965.1 Campylobacter sp. 110
ATTATTTTTATTCTTTCATCTTTTTTGGCATATTCTTTAGCTATATCTATACTTTTATCACTCCCACAATCATCCACTACAATTATTTCTATATCTTTAAAACTTTGATTGATACAACTTTCTAAAGCTTTGGCTATATATTTTTCTACATTAAAAGTTGGCAAGATGATTGAAATTTTAGGCATTGTTTTTCTTAAAAATCTTTTTTGGGTGGCGAAAATATAATCTTATTTTATTTTTTATATTAATAAAAGGAAGGAATTTATCATAATGTTTATCGCAAAAACTAAGATTATAATTTAATTTAAGACATAAATCAAGGATATTGTGCTTTTGAAGTAAAAATCCATAGATACACGATTTATAAAAATGATTTTTATTCATTTCATTAACCCTCCACCTTTCAGAAAATAAATGCAAACAAAGTCTATTTTCATCAAAAGTTTTTTTCTTATCTATAAAATCTCTAGCATTTTTCCATGGAATTTGACAAGTATCCTTATAATCTAAGGCATATTTTTCTAAATCATATTCTTTAACCCATTTAGCCAAAAACCAAGGTCCTATGACTCCCCAAGAAATAGTTTTTTTATTATTTATAATCTTTTTTGCTTCATCTATAATTAATTTTCCAAATTCACTTTGTTTTGGAAATTTAAGGAGTGAAGTTGTGATTCTAGCTTTGCTTAGATCATTATCAATTTCCTTAGAAAAAATATATTCTTTTTTATCATAATCATAATGGTTTAAACACACCATATCAAGATCCACCCATACCCCCCCCCTGAGATAAAGTAGATTAAATCTAAAAAAATCCGAAAAAGCAGCTACTCCAGCTCCCCTATCATCGCTAAAATATTCTTCAAAAGGTATGATTTCATTTGCATCTTTAAGTATAAAATTATCAAACAGCTCTTGGAATTTTAAAAAAATTTTATCTTCTAAATTATAAGTATATAGATGGAATTTATACCCATGATCAAGCCAAGATTTAATCGTAAGAATTTCCATTAAACCTATACCCTTATAGCCTTTAGGAGTATACCAAAAACTTGAAATTTCAGTCATTGTTAGCCTTTTAATATTAAAAATATAAAAACTTAATTATATAAAATCTAATCTTAAATTCTATTTTTTAAATCCATCTCTTCTTTCTTTAAAACCTCAAATAGCTTTTGATGAAAGGTATCATTTTCAAAGTCTAAAGAAAGCTTTCTTATAAGTTCATTGCTTTTCTTTTTATCTTGATAATTTTGATTTAAAATTTCTTTATTTTTGTTTTCATATCTTCCATTTGGATTAAATTCATAATGATAAATGCAAGTTTTAAAAACAGCTATTTTCTCACAAAACATAAAATAAATATAACAAAAAAGCACATCTTCGCCATAACTTAAACGCTCATCTATTTTAATTTTTTCAAAACTTTTTAAGATGATATCTTTTTTAAAGCACTTCGCCCAAACCGACCAGCAAAAATGCCTTTGTTTGCTTAAGAATTCTAAAAATTCTTTTTGATTAAAAACTCCATCTTGTTTAAAACGATAAAATTGTTTGGTTTTTACCCTATGTACAAAGGCATCAAAACAAAGCAAATCAAAACCTTTTTTCATCTCTTTAAACGCTATTTCACAAGCACCAGGTGTCAAAAAATCATCACTATCTAAAAACATTATAAAATCAGAACTAGAATGCAAAACTCCTATATTTCTACTTGCAAAAGTGCCTAAATTTTCCTCATTTTGAAAGATTTTTATCCTTGGATCTTTTTTAGCAAATTCTAAAACTATATTTAAACTATTATCTTTACCTTTATCATCGATAATCAAAATTTCAATATCTTTTAAAGTCTGATTTATACAACTTTGTAAAGCTCTTAAGATAAAATCACAAGAATTAAAAAGCGGGATTATGATCGAAAGTTGTGGCATATTTTTCCTAAATTTTGTTAAAATAATAAAAACAATTCTATCAAAGTTTAGGAAATTTATGAAAATTTTTATACACCTTCCCACTTGGCTAGGCGATGCAGTGATGGCTTCGCCTGCTTTATACGCTATAAAAGAACATTTTAAAAATGCTCAGTTTATCCTTTATGGATCTTTGGTTTCCACAGCACTTTTTAAAGAATTTTCTAATTCTAAAATCATCATAGAAAATAAACAATCTCGCTATAAACAAGCCCTATCTTTACGCAAAGAACTTGGCAAAATCGATTTTAGCTTTGCTTTTAGGTCTGCGTTTTCTTCTAAGATTATCTTACATATTCTTAAAACAAAGCAAAGATATTTTTTTGACAAAAACAAGCACAAAGAAGAACATCAAGTTTTAAAATACCTTTATTTTATAGAAAACTCACTTAGTATAAAAGCTCATTTTAAAGACTTAAAGCTTCCCTTTAAGCTAAAATTTCAAAACCCTCTTGTCTTAAAAAATGGTAAAAAAATTCTAGGACTCAACCCTGGTGCAAGCTTTGGAAGTGCAAAAAGATGGGATGCGAGTTATTTTGCTAAAGTGGCTTTAAATTTCAGCCAAAGTCATGAGATTTTAATCTTTGGCACAGGAAAAGCCGAACAAGAACTTTGTAATGAAATTTATCAAATTTTAAAAGAACAAAACATAAAAGTAAAAAATCTTTGCAATAAAACCACCATCAAAACCCTTTGTCAAAATATCGCTTTTTGCGATCTTTTCATCACAAACGATAGCGGCCCTATGCACATAAGTGCGGTCTATAAGATAAAAACCGTGGCTATTTTTGGTCCTACGAAATTTACTCAAACTTCACCTTGGCAAAACGAAAATGCAACATTAGTGCATTTAGATCTAGCTTGTATGCCTTGTATGCAAAAAACCTGCCCTTTAAAACACCACAAATGCATGAAAGATTTAAAGCCTGAAGTGATTGTAAAAGCGATTCAAAATTTAATTAATATCTAATTTTTTCTTAATGTAAAAAGCACAAGATAGTTTTAAAATATTTCTATAAAGTCTAAAAATTTCTCTAATAATTTTTCTGTAAAATTTAGCCTTCAAAAATAAACGTCCAGCTTGAGAAATTGAACTTTCTATTCTACAATCATGTTTTAATAATAAAGGCTTTTTAACTATATTTAACACATTATGTTTATAAAACATATCCATATAATCATCTACGGCATAGATCCAATTTTTAGCATATTTAAGAAATTTCATTGCAGCACTTACTTGCAGTACATAACCTTGAGTTCCAGCAAGCTTTTCAAAACTTAAATAATATCCACCCTCGTTCAAAAAATACAATCTTTTATCGAACAAATAACAAAGTCTTATATATTCATATTTGCTCTTTAATAGCTCATCTATATATTCTACTCCATTATTTAAAAATTCATCACTAAATTCCACATCATCTTCTAGGATGATTATAGGTTCATCAAGCTTCACACATTCTTGCCAAAGTTTATAATGACTAGCAAAACAAGCCTTTTCCCCATCAGAAAGCTCTCTTCCCAGCACCCAAGAAGCCCACCAAGGAAAATGATCTTTAAATTCCAAATGTTCTTTATTTTTAGCATCAATAGCTTTAAAGAAAATAAATTCTAATTTATTTTTTAAACTAGGATTTTTTTCAAAAAGCTTTTGAATTTGTTTTTTCATATGCTCTTTTCTATCCAAAGAACGCTCTAAATTGATGATAAAAACTTTCATTAAAAACTCTCATCTATGATCTGACAAAGTGTGTGTATGATTAAAATGTGCATTTCTTGAATTCTAGCCGTATCATCGCTTGGCACAACAAGATTATGATCACAAAGCTTATTCATCATTCCACCACCCTTTCCACTAAGCCCTAAACAAAGCATATTAAGTTCTTTTGCTTTCTTAAAAGCTTCTAAAACATTAGGGCTTTTTCCGCTCGTTGAAATACCGATTAAAACATCATTTTCATTTCCTAAAGCTTCCACTTGTCTTGAAAAAACAAACTCAAAACCATAGTCATTTCCTATAGCACTAAGTGCTGAAGTATCGGTTGTAAGCGCTATACCTGCTAAAGCCTTGCGTTCTTTTTTATAACGCCCACTAAGTTCAGCTGCAAAATGCTGGGCATCAGCTGCACTCCCACCATTTCCGCAGATTAAAATTTTACCACCTTTTTTAAAACATTCACATAAAAGCTCACCTACTTTAGCGATTTGTCCTTTTAAAATTTCACTTTCTTGAACGATTTTTTGATGCTCTTGCCATTCTTTTTCTACTAAATTTATCATTTTTTATCCTTTATTTTTTCTATGATCTTGCTTGTGCTAAATCCTTCTTCAAAATCGATTAATTCAACTCTTGAAACCAAATTTGAACCTACAACAAGTTTATCTTTATAATCAGCTCCTTTAACCAAAATATCAGGCTTTAAAAAGCTTATAAGTTCTAAAGGTGTGTTTTCATCAAAAATCACTACAAAATCTACAAAATAAAAAGCTGCCAACATACAAGCTCTTTGAAACTCTGAATTTACAGGACGACTCTCGCCTTTGAGTCTTTTCACACTCGCATCTGAGTTCAAACCTACAATCAAAATATCGCCTAATCTTTTAGCTTTCTCAAGATATTTTATATGTCCAAAATGCACTATATCAAAACAACCATTTGTAAAAACAATCTTTTTATCATTTTGTTTTAAAAGCGTTATAAGCTCTTCTTTGCTTTTGATCTTTTTCTCAAAACTCATACTTTTAAAACTTCTAATCTCATCAAAACTCACACTCACACTACCTATTTTACTTACCACAACGGCTGCAGCTTCATTGGCAAGTTCACAAGCTTTAAAAATTTCAATCCCATTTGCCAAACAAAAAGCCAAAACGGCAATCACACTATCGCCCGCTCCTGTTACATCATAAACTTCTAAGGCTTTAGCAGGTGCGATTTTTAAACCCTCATCAAAAAGTGCAATTCCAGCTTCTGAAAGAGTGATGATAGAATAACGCAAAGAAAAATCTTCTTTTAATTTTTTGATGCCTTTTTCTAAATTTTCACCCTCTAAATTTTCAAATTTCAAAGCTTCTAAAGCTTCTTTTTTATTAGGCGTGAGCAAGGTTGCACCGCTATATTTACTAAAATCACTGCCTTTAGGATCAACTAAAACAGGGATATTTAAAGCCTTAGCCTTTTTTATCACAGCCTTACAAACCTTAGGCGTTAAAATACCCTTAGCATAATCGCTTAAAACCACAGCTTTAAAATCTTTAATCTTTTCATCAAACAAAGCAATAAGCTCATTTTCAAGCAAAATCTCACTTGTATCTTCTTCATCTAGTCTTAAAACCTGCTGATTGTGCGCCATAATGCGATTTTTAAAAGGGGTTTTGCGTCCTTTTTGGATCAAAAATTCTCCTTTTAAATTTTCTTGTAAAAATTTCCCACTCTTATCATCACCCACAACACCAAGCGCAAAAACATCAGCCCCTAAACTTTTTAAATTTGCATAAACATTCGCAGCCCCGCCTAATCTTTTATCCTCCTTAAGAGTTTTAGCTACTAAAACAGGGGCTTCAGGACTGATACGCGAACAATCACACCAAGTGTAATTATCCACCATAAAATCCCCTATAATTAAAATTTTAGGTTTTTGCTGGCTTAAAAACTCAAGCATTTACTTCCTTTTCAAAAAGTCTTTTTATCTCATCTAAATAATCTTTAATCCCCTCTTCAAGACTAAATTTTGGCTGATAATCCCAAGTTTGATCTAGTTTTGCTTCAGTATGGAATTGATAAGATTTTACATAAGGATTTGGGATATATTCACAAGGCAAATCAGTCTTTAACTCTTTTTGCAAAATATCAACTATATCTTGAAAGGTTCTTGCTTTACCACTGCCTACATTATAAACCCCACATTTTGAATCAAGGGCGATTAAATTAGCACTAATAACATCTTTAATATAAGTAAAATCTCTATAAATTTGATCACTTCCTTCAAACAATCGTGGATTTTTTCCTGCTAAAATTTGATGGCCAAATTGCAAAACCATAGAAGCGGTTTTGTTTTTATAAAATTCGCCTTTTCCATAAACATTAAAATATCTAAGTCCTACCAAATGAGCTTTATCGTAATATTTTTTCGCTAACTTATCCATCATCAATTTTGAAAAAGCATAAGGATTTTTTGGTTCTTCATCCTTACCTACAGTTTGTGGACTTTTTGCATCACCATAAACCGAAGCTGAACTTGCATAAATAAGCTTTGCATTAAGATCTATGCTAAGTTCTATAAAATCTTTAAAAGTATTTAAATTGGTTTGCAAAACCTTAGTTTGATCAAAAACTGTAGTGTCTGAAATTGCTGCTTGATGAAAAATAATCTCTGGCTTAAAATCTTCAATCTTTTTTAAAACTTTTTCATCGTTAATATCGCCTGCAAAAAGTTCTCCATCAAATTCAAGTAAATTTTTAAAATGTCCAAAACTTTGTAAATTTCCATTTTCAAAAATCGCACTGCTACGCATTTTATCAATGATTAAAATTTCATGTTTTTCTTGCAAATTTAAAGCCAGTTGCGAACCTATAAATCCTGCACCACCTGTGATTGCTACTCTCATTTAAATGTCCTTTTCTTTAAAAAAACTCAAAATTTCTTTTAAATTTTTAAATTGTCTAAAAAAATCGCCTTCTTTTTTTTCTTCATTTACTAAAATCAAAGTGCCAATATCAGCATTTAACCCTGCTTGCATATCGCTAAGATTATCCCCTATAAAAATAGAATTACCCATATCTATATCAAATTCTTCCCTAGCTTTTAAAAGCATCCCTGCCTTAGGCTTGCGACACTCACAACCCTCCAAATGAGGACAATGATAAATTTTATCAATTTTTATACCTTGTTTAGTAAATTCTTTAAGCATATAATCACAAAGCTTAAAAAAGTCTTCTTGGGTGTAATATCCTCTTGCAATGCCTGATTGGTTTGTGGCTACAAAAAGCAAGTATTTTTGCGCTAAAAAATATCTACAAAGCTCAAAAATTCCATCACAAAACTCAAAATCCTGAATTTTATAGACATATTTTTTATCTATATTTATAATGCCATCTCTATCTAAAAATAATGCTTTTCTTTTCATAGAATATATTATAATATAATTCAAATTAAAGAAAATAAACATTTTGATATTTTTAAGAAAAATGTTAAAGTTAAAAATATATAATTATTATGTATTAAAACTTTTCAAGGAGAATATAATGAAAAAATTATTAGTAGTTTCTGCTTTGGCATGTCTTGGCGTTTCTGCTTTTGCTGCAGATGGTGCTACACTTTTTAAAAAATGTGCAGTATGCCATGGTGCAAAAGCAGATAAAGTTTATCTAAACAAAGTTCCAGCATTAAAAAGCATCTCTTCAGCTGAAAGACTTCAATATATGAAAGAATACTCAGAAGGTAAAAGAAATGCTTATGGACAAGGCGCTATCATGAAAATCAACCTTAAAGGTTTAACTGAAGAAGATTTCAAAGCTATCGAAGCTTATATCGAAACTTTATAATTTCAAGGCTTTCAAAATTTAGAAAGCCTTTATTTTCTCTTTTCTAAAGCTTCTTTTTTTCTTTTTTCTAATTCTATAGCATCACGCAAAGCATCCTCATCATCATTTAGAGTAGTGAATTTATAATCATCATCAAATTGTTTAGTCCTTATCCCCCAAAGCAAGGTAGCCAGTATAATAAAAAAACCCAGTATTGAAACCCCTATCATCATCATGATTACACTATTCATTTTTTATCCTTAAAGCATTTAAAATCACCATTATACTACTAAAAGACATAGAAAGCGCTGCGATTAAAGGATTAATTAAACCTAAAAATGCCAAAGGTATGGTAAAAGCATTGTAAGCTAAAGAAAGGATTAAATTTTGCTTGATAATTTTATAAGTATCCTTAGAAAGCTTAATGGCGTATTTTAAAGAAAGCAAATCATTTTTTAAAAGTAAAATATCACTATTTTCAATCGCCAAATCACTCCCTTCTCGCAAAGATATTGCCACAGCAGCATATTTTAAAGCCAAGGCATCATTGACTCCATCGCCTACAAATAAAACTTTTTTCTTATGACTTAAATTTTCAATTGCTTGCATTTTATCTTGAGGCAAGCAGGAAGCATAAAAAGAAGTAATTCCTAATTCTTTGGCAATTTTTTCAACCGCTCTTTCATTATCTCCACTTAAAATCATCGTATCAATCTTAGCTTGTTTAAGATAAGATATAAGCTCTTTAGCACCTTCTCTTAATACGCTTGAAAATTCAAAATAAGCAAGAATTTCATTATCACGCACAAAGATAAAATGAGAATTGTTAAATTCTTTTTTACATTTTATCCCATTATCTTCTAAAAATTTCGAACTTCCGCCCAAAAATAAAGCATTATCAAGACAAGCTTTAATGCCCTTTGCTTGAATATTGCTCAAACCCTTAAAATCCAAATTTAAAAGCTTTGCATTTTTATCTTGTAAAAACTGCGCTACACTTTTAGCAATAGGATGATTTGAAAGCGATACAAAGCTATAAAACTCATTTAAATTTAGCCTTTCATCTAAAAAAACTTCAGCTATTTTTAATTGGGTTTGAGTAAGAACTCCTGTTTTATCAAATACTGCTATATCGCATTTTGAAAGTTTTTCAACCACGCTTGAATCCTTAAATAAAATCGCTCTTTTTAAAGCCTGACCCAAAGCGATAAGATTGCTTACTGGAGTAGCTAGAGCAAGAGCGCAAGGACAGGCAATGATTAAAACAGAAATCGCATGAACAAGTGAAATTTCAACACTTTCTTGATGATAAAACAGCCAAAAGAAAAAACAAAGCAAGGCAAGAGTTAAAATGGTACGAGAAAAATAAGCAGAAATTTGAGAAACCAAGCTTTCAAGTCTAGCTTTTTTGGTGCTAGCAAATTCCAAAAGCCTTATGATTTGATTTAATTTAGAATCCTTATAAAGCTTATTTGCTTCATATTCTATACTTCCATCTAGCACAATACAAGCTGAATTTACAACACTACCCACGCCCACAAAGCAAGGCTCATTTTCGCCACTTAAAGAAGAAGTATCGATACTTGCTTCACCCTTTTTGCAAATTCCATCTATGAGAATTTTATCCCCACTTTTAAGTAAAATCCTATCTCCGATATTGACCTTTTGAACATCTTTAGGCTCAAAATCTTTGCCATTGAAAACCAAAACTTCATTTTGTAAAAAATCATTTAAGCCATCTACTGTATCCAAAGCGCGTTTTTTGCTAAACATTTCAAGATACTTGCCTATAAAAACAAAACAAATAATCATAGCCACAGAATCAAAATACACCTCACCCACTCTAAAAAACATCGCCCATAAAGAATATCCATAAGCCAAGCTTGCTCCGCTTATAACCAAACTATCCATATTTAAACTACGCATTTTTAGGGCTTTAAAAGCGCTTTTATAAAAATTCGAACCCGTATAAAAAAGCACAGGAGAGCAAAGGATAAATTCAGCAAAATTTAAAATATCTTTAATATCTCTATCCATACCGCTAAAAAATCCCGCGTATTTTGCTACTGCTATCCACATGATATTCATCACACAAGCAATGGCAACTATGAGTTTAGAATAAAATTCGCGCTTGATCAAATCCGCCTTTTTGGAATTTTTAGACGGATCATAAGCACTGGCTTTGTATCCTATGCTTTCAATAAGATTTAAAATTTGTGCCAAAGAAACGCTTTGCTCATCAAAAACAATGCGTGCTTTATGCGAAAGGTGATTGATATCTAATTCCAAAATTCCTTCTTGTTTGGTTAAAACTCTCTCATTAAGCCAAACACAAGCAGAGCATTCTATACCGTGTATCATGAGATAAATTTCGCTAAAACCCTCTTTGGTTTTGGTGATAAACTCATCATAATTTTTGTTAGAAAATTCCAAGCTAACCGGCTTTAGTGCGTTATTGCCCAATCTTTCGTAAAATTCATCTAAGCCACTTTCATGTAAAATTTCCCAAACGCTCAAACAGCCCCTACAGCAAAAAAATTTACCCTTAGCTTCTATCATTTGAGATTTTTGATAATCTAGTCTACAATGTTCACATTTCATAATCATTCTTTAAAAAAATATTTTTTATAATTATAGACAAATTTGACAAAAAGTATATTTTTTTACTAAAATCACGGTTTTAATTTGCTACAAAATTACTGCTTTCTTGCGAGGACTTATGGAAAAAGAAAAAAAACAACATCAAAGAACCCACATTCCAGTGGAGGGTTATAAAATTGAAGACTTAAAACTACTTGACTTAGAAAATCTAGTTAAAATAGCTAATGAATGCGAGATAGAAAATCCTAGAGAATTTCGTCGTCAAGAACTTATTTTTGAAATTTTAAAAGCTCAAACCAAAAAGGGTGGCTTTATCCTCTTCACAGGAATTTTAGAAATTTCTTCAGAAGGTTATGGCTTTTTAAGGGGTATGGATTCAAATTTAAGCGATAGTGTCAATGACGCTTATGTTTCAAACTCACAAATTCGCAAATTTGCCCTGCGCGTAGGCGATATAGTAACTGGACAAGTTAGAGAGCCTAAGGATCAAGAAAAATACTATGCTCTTTTGAAAATAGAAGCGATTAATTATTTGCCTTTGCAAGAAGCTAAAGAAAGACCTTTATTTGACAACCTCACTCCTATTTTTCCAACAGAAAAAATCAAACTCGAATACGATGCTATGAAATTAACTGGAAGAATTTTAGATCTTTTTACCCCTATAGGTAAAGGACAACGCGGACTCATCGTAGCACCGCCAAGAACGGGTAAAACAGAACTTATGAAAGAGCTAGCAAGTGCGATTGCTAAAAATCACCCCGAAATGCATTTAATCGTTCTTTTAGTCGATGAAAGACCTGAAGAGGTTACTGATATGCAAAGATGTGTAAAGGGTGAAGTGTTTAGCTCTACTTTTGATTTACCTGCTTATAATCATGTTCGCGTAGCAGAACTAGTTATCGAAAAAGCAAAAAGAATGGTAGAAACAGGCAAAGATGTTATCATTTTACTAGATAGTATCACAAGGCTTGCTAGAGCTTATAACACCGCAACTCCAAGCAGTGGAAAGGTATTAAGTGGTGGGGTGGATGCTAATGCACTTCATAAACCTAAACGCTTTTTTGGTGCAGCAAGAAATATAGAAAATGGCGGATCTTTGACCATAGTAGCAACTGCACTTATCGACACAGGTTCAAGAATGGATGATGTGATCTTTGAAGAATTTAAAGGAACGGGTAATAGCGAAATAGTCTTAGATAGAAATATTTCAGATAGAAGAATTTATCCTGCGATTAATATCATCAAATCTGGAACTCGAAAAGAAGAACTTTTACAAGGAGTAGCAGAGCTACAAAAAATTTGGGCTATTCGCTCGGCAATTTCTCAAATGGATGATATCGAAGCGCTTAAATTCCTTTATTCAAAAATGCTAAAAACTAAAGACAATGTAGAACTTTTATCTATTATGAATGAGTAAAAATGCTTCAAGCCTTAGCGATTAAATACAGACCTAAAACCTTTGATGAACTCATAGGACAAAAAACAGTCAGCACAAGCTTAAAATATGCATTAAATCACAATCGCCTAGCTCATGCTTATCTCTTTTCAGGCTTACGCGGAAGCGGTAAAACTTCAAGTGCCAGAATTTTTTCTAGAGCTCTGGTTTGTGATAATGGCCCAAGTGATACTCCTTGTGGAACTTGCAAACAATGCCTTGCCGCACTTGAAGGTAAACATATAGACATCATAGAAATGGACGCCGCTAGCAATCGCGGGCTAGAAGACATACAAGCTCTTATTGAACAAACTAAATATACCCCTTCTATGGCAAGATTTAAAATCTTTATCATCGATGAAGTGCATATGCTAACACCTCAAGCTGCTAATGCACTTTTAAAAACACTAGAAGAACCTCCAGGCTATGTGAAATTTATCCTAGCGACCACCGATCCTTTGAAATTGCCCGCTACCGTGCTTTCAAGGACACAACATTTTCGCTTCAAGCAAATTCCGCAAAATGAAATTTTAAATCATTTAAAAGAAATTTTAAACAAAGAAAATGTCAAATTTGAAGAAGAAGCCTTGAAATTTGTCGCAAGAAGTGGAAATGGCTCTTTAAGAGATACTCTTACCTTGCTTGATCAAGCTATTATCTTTTGCCAAAACGATATAAGCACGAGTAAGATTACTGATATGTTGGGTTTTTTAGATCCTGCTAAAATCAAAGAATTTTACCATGCCATTTTAACCAAAAACAAGGATAGGGTTTTTGATTTTTTAGAAGAGCTTAAAGACTATGAAGCCTCAAGCGTGATCGATGAAATGCTTTTTTATCTAAAAGAAAGTTTTTTTGCAAAAAGCAGTGAATTTTCAACTCTCATTTATGAAAGATTTTTCCGTATCCTAGCAAGGGCAAAAAATCTCATCTGTGATGATGATGGCTTTACGCTTTGTGTGATGGCTTTTATGATGATGGAAGCAAGTCATTTAAAAGAAATCGATACGCAAATTAATGAAATTCAAAAAAACCTTACAAATACAAATTCTAATCTAGAAAAACAAGAAATAAAAACCCCTATAGCAGTAGAAATTCAAAAATCTTCAACGATTAAAAATGCATACGAAATTTTACTTGAAAAAATCTACGATAGAGATTATGAACTTGGAGAATGCTTTAAACAAAGCACTCAATTTATAAGTTATGAAAATGAAATTTTGACCATTAGTTCAAATGCGCAAGGAAGTAACCGCGATAAGCTAAATAAGGGCTTTAAACTCATTCAAGAACTTTTTAGAAATCATTTTGGCTCTAATGCTAAAATTGTCGTGCAAAAAGCAATCATTATAGATGAGAGCAAATTACAATCCCTAACCCAAGAACTGCCTCAACAAAATAATGAAGCACAAGCTCCTAAAAAAATAGATCTTCACTCTTCTTTTAATGAGCTAAAACAAGGAGCAAAGAAATTTGATCCTCAAGAGGATACAAAAGAAGCTTTAAGAGAATATTTTGGCGAACCCAAAATAGAAAACTAAGTCTCTAAAGCTTAGACTTTTCTAAGTCTTAGAGAATTAAGCACTACACAAAGTGAGCTAAAACACATTGCAAGTGCTGCTAAATGAGGACTTAAAGTGATGAAAGGCACAAAGCCTGCGGCTATGGGAATACAAAGAATATTATAAAAAAACGCCCAAAAAAGATTGAGCTTAATAATATTTTTTGTCTTTTTAGCAAGCTTAAAACACCAAGAAATAAGCCTTAAATCATCTTTCATAAGTATAAAATCTCCAGCATTTTTAGCTAAATCACTTCCTTCTTTAAAACTCATACTCACACTTGCTAAATTTAAAGCAGCTGCATCATTAATCCCATCTCCTACAAAAAGTGAATTTTGCTTATGCTCTTTAATGATTTGCAATTTTTCTTCAGGCAACAATCCTGCCTTAAAATCAGCAATACCCAATAAATTTGCGATACTTTGTACGCTTTTTTCATTATCTCCACTTAAAATAATGCTTTGAATTTTTTGCTTTTTAAAATCCTCTATAAGCTCTTTAGCCCCTTCTTTTAAGGTATTTTTTAGAGTAAGCACCCCTAAGCACTCACCATTTTTAGCAAAATACACACAAATTAAAGCTTCTTCTTTTAAACTCTGTAAAAATTCATCTGCCTTTTCTAAATTTTTTACTCCACTCTCTTGCATAAATTTTAAATTTCCTAGCAAGTATTCTTCATTTTCTTCTATGTATTTTACACCCTTGCCTATAAAAATTTCACTACTTCCTTTTAGAATTTGAGCTTTTATCTTAGAAGCTTTAAAGATAGCCTTAGCGATAGGATGAGAACTTGAACTTTCGATTAAGGCTAGCATTTGAAAATCTTTGGCATTTAAATTGTGCCTAAAAAGTTCTAGATTGTTTTGCGTTAAAGTGCCTGTTTTATCAAAAAAAGCTGTCTTGATTTTATTTAAATTTTCTAAAGCGGCAGGGTTTTTGATTAGGATAAAATTTTTCATCGCCGCACCTTGAGCGGTAATTAAAGCGATAGGAGTTGCAAGCCCTAAGGCGCAAGGGCAAGAGATTAAAAGGACTGCACAAGCGTGTAAAAAAGCTTCACTTACGCCTGCTTTAAAGCTCCAAAATACAAAAACTGCCAAGGCAAAAGCGATTATTGTGATGACAAAATATCTAGAAATTCTATCGACTGAATTTTCCAAAGGAGTTTTGACATTTCCTGCTTTAAAGACAAGATCTTTGATCTGTTCTAAAGTGCTATCCATAGCCTTTTTACTTGCTTTTATATGTAAATTTCCATTTAAAAGTATAGAGCCTGCCTTTATCTCATCATCAACTCTTACACTGCTAGGCAAAAATTCTCCGCTTAAAAAACTCGTATCAATCTCGGCCTTACCTTGGATCACTACCCCATCAACTGCTACGCTTTCACCCTCTCTTACTACTATAATATCTCCATTTTTAACAAAAGCACTTAAAATTTCATTAAGCTCCCCTGCTTCATTTAAAATTTTAGCCTTTTTTATATCAATTTCATTGAGTCTTTTTTGATAATTCAAAGCCTTAAATTTAGCATTTGTCTCTAAAAATTTACCCAAAAGCACAAAACTTATAATCATGGCCGCACCACTAAAATAAAGGTGCTTTTCATCTTCAAAAAGATTTAAATATATACAAAAAGAGTAAGCAAAGGCACTGATACAGCCTAAAGCGATTAAGGTATTCATATCTAAATTCCAATTTTTTAAACCCTTAATCGCATGAGAAAAAAAAGTCCTACCGCAATAAAAAATCACAAAAAAGCTTAGAAGCATTTGCATATTTTGACTTAAAAAACTTGTGTCAAACATTTCAAAATACATGATCAAAGCACTTAAAACTATACTTAAAAGCAAATTTTTACGCAAGGAGATGAGTTCTTTTTTACGGTATTCTTCCAAATTTTGCTCATTTTCTAAAATCTCAAAGCCAAGACTTTGAATTTTTTCAATCACATCTTGACTCCTTGCCTCATCTTCGAGTAAAAATACCCCACTAGAATTCACATAAGAAACACTTGCATCACTCACTCCTTGTATTTTCTTACAAGCACGCTCTATGGCATTAGAGCAATTTACGCAAGTCATTTTGCCTATTTTTACACGAAATTCTTGCATTATTCAATCTTTTCTAAAACTTCAAAACCAAGTTCGCCAAGTTCTTTTTTAAATTCTTCTTCTCTTGAGCTATCTAAATTCAAACTTAGCGTGCGGGGATTTGCATCAAGATCTATTTTGATCTCTCCAAAAATATCTTCTAAAGAATTTTTAATCAAATTTGCACAATTTTGACAATTGATATTTGCGACTTTAAATTTCATTTTTACTCCTTAAAGGTTGAATGGTAATATGCCCTATTTCAAATCGGTGTAACAAATCATGCGACAAATCATAAGATAATTGTTCAAATTCTTTTAAATCATCGATATTAACTCGTAAATGCATAGAAGCTACTAACATTTTATTGGTAATTTGTGTGATATGCAAATCAATCACCTCTTCTACTTTAGAATTTAAAAGCAAAGCTTGTTTTACCTCTTCTATATCCACAGGAGAGGTTTCAAGTAAAACATTTACACTTTGCTTAAGAAGTGTTACAGACCATCTTAAAAGTAAGAGCGATAAAATAATAGCTAAAATCGTATCTATATAAACTATGCCACTAAAATATACAGCAATACCACCTATAATCACCACCAAAGAACCCAACAAATCGCTCATCATATGCAAAAAGGCTGATTTCATATTGACATTTTCTAAATTTGCACCTCTAAACATCATAAAAGCATTTATAGCATTTACCAAAAAACCTAAAACAGCTACAATTATCATAGTTTTAGCATCAATACTGCTTGGATTTATAAGTTTTTCTATGGCTTCATAGATAATAAAAATCGCAGATAAAATGATGGTTAAAGCATTGATAAATGCGACCAAAATTTCTAAGCGAAAATAACCAAAAGTCTTTTGATGATCCTGCCATTTTTCTATAGCGATAATAGCTAAAAAACTAAGTGTTAGAGCAAAAACATCTGAAAACATATGCAAAGTATCACTTAAAAGCGCAAGAGAATTAGAAAGTAAAGAGTATATAAATTGAACCAGCATCATTGAAAAAGTCATCAAAAGAGAAATTTTCAATATTTTTTTATCCACACTCCTTGCATCAGCATGATGATGTTCATGAGAGTGATCTTCGTGGTTATGTTTAGATTTATTCGCTAAGGGTTCGTGTAGTAAAAATTCATACATTTTATATCCTTTTTGCTTGATATTTTAAGATATTAAACTAAAAAGGATATAAAGATTTATATTTTTCATAAAAATTAAAAATCAAAAAGTTCGCCTAGCCAGCTTTCTCTTTTTTTCTTTTTGTAATAATGATCGTGGCTTTGGTGACTATAAGAATGATCATTATATCTAGGCTCTTGTCTTGGAGCTTGGTTAAAACTTGCCGTATTAGGAGTGCTGCGTTCTATGATTTTATCAAGTTCTCCACGATCAAGCCAAACACCGCGACACTTTGGACAATAATCAATCTCAACTCCGCTTCTATCGCTCATTACCAAATCAACATTACAAACAGGACACAACATGTATTTTTCCTTTTTTTATAAAATTTTCAAAATTATAATAAGAAAGATTAAACAAAAATCAATGCTTTTTAGCATGCCTTGTCATCATAAAACTTTGCTCAAAGAATATAAGCAAGGTAACGCTTACCCCTATAGCCAAAGCCAAAGTTACCGAAAGTGTGGTAAAAAAATAATCAAAAAACTGCACCAAAAATTCAGACTTAGCCTTTAAATCATCACTGCGTATAAAAGAGATAAGATATAAAATAGCCTTATAAGCATAAATACCAGGTATCATAGGAATAAGCGCAGGAAAAGCAATAACCTCAGCAGGGGTTTTAATAATCTTAGCCAAAGCAATACCCAAACAACCCACGCAAAAAGAAGCTACAAAAGTTGCAATTGCCAAAGTTTCAAAATGAAAATATTCTATCAAAGTAAAGCGAAGTCCGTGAGCAATGGCCGCTAAGAGTGCAGATAAAATAAGAGTTTTTAAAGGAGGATTACAAGCATATGCGAAACCAAACCCAGCCATAGCAGCAAAAAACATATCTTTTAAGATAAATTCAATCATTGTAAAATCCCAAATTTTGAAATACTAAGAGTCATATAAATTCCAAGAGCGATACAGCAAATTAAAATAGCTACGCTGATAATACGACTTAAACCCATTAAAATATGATCTTTTAATATATCGATTATAGAATTGATAAAAAATACCCCCGGTATAAGATATAAGATGCTAGAACCAAGTGCTGCATCAGAAGTATTTGTATAGCCCATATCTAAACCCAAAAATACAAACCAAGAAGAAACAAAAGAGCAAAGAATGTATTGAATTCTTAAATCTATTTTTATCTTAGTAAGGGCAAATCTTAAAAGCAGTCCTAAAAAAGTCGCAAAAAATACCAAAACCCCTGCGCCAAAATCCCCGCCAAAAAGTCTACAAAAACCTGAATTAGCTATAGAAACAAATAAAAGATTTAAGATATAAGAATGTTTTTTTTGAATACTTATAGCATTAAAGGCTGATTTTGCTTTTTCAAGTTCGTATTTGTGATCGTATATGGCCCAACTTAAAGCACTTAATTCAAAAATAAGTTTAAAATTAATATGAGCATGATGATTGGGTATTACATAGGTTCTTTGTATGGAATTATCTTCAATATCTACAATATTTAAAGTGATATGGTGAAAAAAGAAATTAATATTGATCTCGTATCCATAAACTTGAGCTATCCTGCCAACGCATTTAGCAACTCTAGCTGTGTAAGTTCCTGCGCTTAAAAGTGTTTTGGTATAGTCGATTAGAAAATTTGTTAAACTTTGAATATCAGGCTTTTGCATATTTATAATTTCTTTAAAATCAAATTTATATAATTATAACAAAATTTCAAAGCAAAGGAAATAAAATGTCAAAAATCGGTATTGTGGGTTTGGGTTTTGTGGGTGCAGCAAGTGCTTATAATATTGTTGTGCAAAATATTTGCTCCGAACTTTATTTATATGATATCAAGCAAGACTTAGCCTTAGCACACGCAAGAGATTTAGAAGATATGTCTGCGATTCATTCTTCTTATACGAGAATAATTCATGCTACAAATTTAGAACAACTAGCAAGTTGTGATATTATCATCCTAGCTTTCAGAAAAGAAAATTTAAAAGAATTATCCAGTCGTTTAGTTGAGCTTCAAAACAATATCACCGAGCTTAAGGATATTGTTTTAAATTTAAAACATGCAAATTTTAAGGGTAAATATATCGTTGCTACAAATCCAAATGATACGATTACTTATTATACTCAAATTCTAAGCTCTTTACCTAAAAATCATGTTTTTGGAAGTGGAACCAATCTTGATAGCTCTAGACTTAAAAAAATTCTAGCCAAAGATTTAGATCTTAATCCTAAAGATATCACCGCTTATATGATAGGAGAACATGGGGATTCGCAATTTGCCGCCCTTTCTACGGCTAGTGTTTTAGGGCAAAATTTACTAACATTTTGCGATAAGATGGGTAAAAAATTAGATATAGAAAATATCGAAAAAGCAGTTGTTGATGAGGGATATTTTATCTATAAGCGCAAAGGAAGAACCGAATTTGGCATAGGAACTTCTTGTGCAAATTTAGCTAAAGCTGTTTTAGAAGATAGAAAAAGCTTGTATCCCGTAAGCGTGGTTTTTGATGATTTAGCATTTTCATTGCCTGCTATCATAGGAAAAAATGGGGTAGAAAAAATCTTTGAACTAGATTTTAACGAAAGAGAAAAAATCAAGCTAGAAAATTCAAAACTGCAAATTAAAAATGCTATACAAAGTGTGAACGATAAAATTTAAGCCTTTTTAGCAAAAGGCTTTTTGATTTTGATATAAATTAAACTTGCTAAAATTATAAAAATAACTATAGCAATAAGAATTTGAGTCAAGTAGGCTTTAATCAATTCTTCATTTTCTCCTATATAATAACCCAAAAATACAAGTATAGCCACCCAAATAGCACTACCAAGTGCAGTAAAAAGTATAAAATTTATAAGTTTCATTCTTACCAAACCTGCAGGCATGGAAATATACTGACGAATTCCTGGCAAAAGCCTACAAGTAAAGGTGGAAAATTCTCCGTGTTTATTAAAAAATTCTTCAAATTTGGCAAATTTAGCTTCATTGATACCAAAATATTTACCCCATTTAAGTACGAATTTTTTACCCCAAAAAAAGCAAATATAATAATTAATCAAAGCTCCTAAAACAGAACCTAAAGTCCCGCTAAGTATGCAAAGAGTGATATCAAGATCACCTTTATGTGCCAAATATCCAGCAGGTATCATAACAACTTCACTTGGAAAAGGTATAAAACAACTCTCTAAGGTCATTAGGATAATAATACCCAAATACCCCCAAGCACTAGCCGTCTCAACAATAAAAGAAATGATTTCTTGCATATTAGCCTTATTTGAAGAAAATTTTAAAAAATTGTAGCTTAAAAGATTAAACAGTAAAAAGCGGTTTTGCACCGCTTTTTTTATTTACCTGCAACCGAAACTTGATTTGGATTGTCCGCTGCACGAGCGATCATGCACTCTTTTAAAACGGCAGCATCAGCTGGATCGCTAACTTTTTTATTAATCCAGCGTTCAACTTGTTTCATTGTTTTTGACTCTGGCTCTGGAGCTTCGTATTTTGCCATCAAACTTGCACAATCAGCCAAAGCAATGATAGGTAATAAACTTGCAAAAAGTATTTTTCTCATCTTTTGCTCCTTAGAATTTTACATTATACATTAACATGATATTATCAGCTCTTGCTTTATCTTTTTTCGCTCCACCAAATGGCAAGCCACGATTACCCCAAATATTTTGGATATTAGTATAACTTAAGCGTAAGAATTGATATCTATCAAGTTGATAAATCACATAAAAATCATGTGCTGTTCCTCTTGTCATTCTTATATTAAGTGGATCGTTGATACTTGGACGGCTCATAGTATACCAGTATCTACTTCCCCAGAAGAACTCATACCCTACTTTTAAAGCCTTGGTAAAATCATAGCGTCCGCCTACATGCACAGCATAACCATCTTCTTCATTAAATTTACCATTACCATAACCTTGCCCTTTAATAATTGCACTTAATGTAGGGCTTAATTGATTGTTGTTCCCGTGAGAATAACCTAAAGATAGAAAATAATTAAAATTTGTTCCAAAAGCTTTATAATTTTCAAAATGAAGATTTGCTATAGTTAAATCTCCTAAATTTACCACACCATCATCATCAAGAATAGTAGTAGCACCGCTACCAGTACCAGGTAAAGCAATTGGACCATTGTTAAGTGGCAAAGCAAAATCGCTTAAATATGCAATATTAAATAATATTAAATTATCTCCCATACCTTCTATAGGAAGCTCTCCTTCTACTGCAGCATAGTAAAGATTTGCATCAGCATCTTTTTGATCGCTCATCCAGTCTCTTACCTTGCCTTCTTCATCCCATTGATAAGTTTTACCATAAGCTGCACGGATAGCTACTTTATGATCTTGCAAACTTTCAGGTTTATAAGTGATCACTGCTGCATCACCTAGAGCATTAATCGCTAAGGCTGGATAAGTTGATTGTCTTAAAGCATTGTTTCTAAGATTACTTCCTGGGCCATCGGTTCCTGGTTGTCTTCCTACGGTTGCAATCCATTCAGGTGTGATGTAGTAGTCAAGATAAGCTCTATCTACATAAAGTACAGGCCCGCTTGATCTTGTGTTTCTTCCTGCATCTAAGTCATAAGGAGTACCACTCCAACCCATTTGAGACCAATTTTTAGCCATAGATAAACGACCATAGAATTTGGTTTTATCATTAATATCAGCATTCATATTTAAATGAAGCTCATTCATCCATTTGTTATTAGCACTATAATCTTGTCCGCTAACTTTATAGTTTGTATTTGAAACTGCTGTTGAAAACTCAAGTCCAAATTTAACCTTGCTCAAAGCAGCTTGGAATTCTGTTTCATCGGCTCTATCATTAAGATCAGCAAGTTCAGCTTTTACAGCTTCATTTTGCTTAGCTTGAGCTTCCCTTTCTTTTCTGATTTGTGCAAGTTCAGCTTGAATTTGTGCAAGCTGTTTTTGAAGCTTGGTTATCTCATCATCTGTATTTTTAGCAAAAAGTGAAGATGAAAGAAGACAAGCACTTAAAATAAGTGAAAACTTAGTTTTCATAATCATAACTCCTTGTAATTTTGTTACATTTAGCAAATTAAAATTGTGATTATAGAAAAAAAAGTTTAAAAAAAAATTATACATTAATCATTTTTAGCTAGTCAAACTTATGACTAGCTTTGTAAATATTGTAGTTTCAAAAAAGTTTTAAAATTTTAAATTTTTAAATTTTATCGCAAATTTTTATGTCTAAAATTTTATCTCCTTGGCGTATAGAGTCTAAAACTTCTAAACTTTCTTCATCTTTTGGATCAATTTGCCCAAAAACAGTATGAACCCCATCTAAATGAGCTTGAGGGCTGTGACAAATGAAAAATTGAGAACCACCCGTATCGCGTCCTGCGTGTGCCATAGATAAAGTTCCACGCTCATGTTTATGCTCTTGATCATCACATTCGCAAATGATTTCATATCCAGGCCCACCTACACCATTGCCGTGTGGACAACCTCCTTGTATGACAAAATTTGGGATCACACGATGAAAATTTAAATCTTTATAAAACCCTTCATTAGCCAAAGTAGCAAAATTACAAACCGTTTGCGGAGCCTCATTACCAAAAAGTTTTAATTTCATTGTGCCTTTTTCAGTTTCTATAAGAGCAAATTTGTATTCATTTACTTTGCTTGTGTCGATTGTTTTTATCATTATTTCTCCTTAATCTATATTTGTATAAACAGCTTGAACATCATCATCATCTTCTAACTTATCTAAAAGTTTTTCTATATCGCTAAGCTGTTCTTCGCTAAAGCTTACAGGATTGTTTGGTATATACTCAAGCCCTGCTTTTTTAAGAACTAAACCCTTAGCTTCTATAGCAGAACTTAGCTCACCAAAGGCAGTATAATCACCGCTAATTACTAACTCTTCTTCATTTTGCTCTAATTCTTCAAGCCCTGCATCGATCAAATCAAGCTCTAATTCTTCTAAATCTCCTGCAAATTTTTCAAGATGAAAAACCGCTTTTCTAGTAAACATAAAGCCTAAAGATCCATTTTGTAAAACTTCTCCTCCATTTTTACTAAAAATAGCTTTTACATTAGCCACGGTGCGTGTAGGGTTATCGCTCATACATTCAACTATAACCAAAGCTCCATGTGCAGCTTTTCCTTCATAATGAATGTTTTTAATATCTGCGCTATCTTTTCCACTTGCACGCTTAATAGCCGCATCTATATTATCTTTTGGCATATTATTTGCTTTTGCTGTGGCTATAGCACTTCTTAATTTTGGATTCATATCAGGATCAGTGCCACCTTCTTTAGCAGCTACTTGTATGGCTTTAGCAAGCTTAGGAAAAAGCTTACTCATTTTATCCCATCTAGCCTCTTTAGAAGCTCTTCGGTATTCAAACGCTCGTCCCATAAATTCTCACTTTCTTTAAGATTTCTAAAGTTAAAAGTATAAAACAAAAAGGCTAATTAAAGCTTTAAATGATATGATTTTACCATTTATTTTTAGGAGGGCTTTCTTGAATTTAATAAAAAAAGAACTTTTTATAGCTTGGTTCTTTCTTATTAGTGCAATTGTTTTTGAAGTTTTAGGTACGAGTTTTTTAAAAATGAACAATCCTATTTTAGCCTATAGCTTTATGGCTATTTTTATAGCTTTTTCTTATTTCTTTATGGGAAAAGCAATTAAAAAAATTCAAGTAGGAATTGCCTATGCTGTGTGGGAACTTTTGGGTATTATTCTTATACTTTTAGTTTCTTTTATACTTTTTAAAGAAAGCCTAACTTCAACTCAAATGCTAGGCATCGCCCTTTCTATCATCGGAATCATCTTGATTAATATAGGCGAGGTTAAAGAATAATGTATATTTTTATCATTGTTCTATCGGCATTGTTAGATATCGTAGCAAATTTATTACTAAAAAAATCAGATGGTTTTAAACATAAAATTTGGGGCTTGGCTGCGATTGTCAATGCTATACTTGCTTTTTTTCTACTTTCTTTTTCTTTAAAATATGTTCCTTTAAGCATAGCTTACTCAACTTGGGGTGCTATAGGCATCATAGGAACTTGTCTTGGTGGATGGATTTTATATAAAGAAAAATTAAACAAAATAGGAATTTTAGGTATCATTATCGTAATAATAGCAGTATTTTTGCTAAATTATTAAAACAGCAAAATGCTGTTTTAATGTTCCATTTTGTTTTTCGCTTCAATACCCATTAAAGAAAATGCGGTTTTAATACTAAGAGCAACCAAAGAAAATAATTTAAGCAAATCATTTTCATTTGCAGAGCCTACAACTTTATTTTCATTGTAGAATTTATGAAAATTTGCAGCTAAATTTTTAAGATAATCAGGAATTTTTTGCAAAGCGCGCGCTTCAAAAGCATCGCTTAAAACAGCTTTTAAATTCAAAGCTTCAAAAAGCAAATTTACTCCATCTTGATTTAGGCTTTGTAAATCTGCATCAATCACATCATCAATTTTTTTACACGCTTTGCCAAAAACTTGATGAATTCTAGCATGAGCATAGTTGATATAATACACAGGATTAGAACTATCTTCTTTTTGCAAATCACTAATATCAAATTCCAAATGCGTATCGCATTTTTTGCTCAAAAAGATATAACGCAAAGCATCACTTCCTATCTCATCAACCACATCGCTCATCAAGATAAAATTTCCTGCTCTTTTACTCATTTTATAAGGTTCTCCATCTTTAAGTAGGGAAACCATTTGTGCTAAAATAATCTCAAGATTATTAGAGTCAAATCCCAAAAATTCCATCGCAGCTTTCATTCTAGGGATATAACCATGATGATCTGCTCCCCAAATATTGATACATTTATCATAGCCTCTACTCATTTTATCCTTATGATAAACTATATCCGCTGCTAAATAAGTCCCACGGCCATCTTCACGGATAATAACACGATCTTTTTCATCTCCTTTTAAAGACGAAGCAAGCCAAATTTTACCTTCTTGCTCGTAAATTCCTTTATGCTCTTTTAAAGATTCTAAAGTTGCATTTAAAGCATCATAATACGATCTTTCGCTTACATAGTTGTCAATTTTAATCTTTGCTTGTTCTAAATTTTGTTTAATCAAAACAAGCATTTTATCTTTTGCCCAATCAGCCAAACTAGGGATATTTTCTTCGCTGAAAAAATCTTGAGAAAAGTGTTCATAGGCTTCCTTTGCAAGATCTGTGATATAATCACCCTTATAATACTGCTCAGGATATTCCACTTCCTCTTTTAAAATGCTTTCTTTAATGCTTAAGAAAATAGAAAGTCCTAGTAAATAAATTTGATTACCCGCATCATTGACATAATATTCTGTGTCAAATTTATATCCTAAGTGTTTTGCAACGCGTGCCAAAGTATCACCAAAAACCGCACCTCTTGCATGCCCTATATGTAAAGGGCCTGTAGGATTAGCACTGACATATTCAAGCAAAAAACTTTCAGTTTTATCCTCTCCTTTGGAAAATTCATTTGGATTTTGTAAGGCTTTATTTGCAAGCTCATTTAAAAAGGTTTTTGATAATCTAAAATTCAAATATCCATTGAGTGCTTCAACCTTATCAAAATAGCTATGTTCTTGAAATTTAGCAGCTAGTTCATTTGCTATAGAAATAGGCGATTTTCTTAATTCTTTAGCTAAAGAAAAAGCCAAAGGGGTGGCAAAATGAGCTAGATTTTTATCCTTTGGATTTTCAAGTGCAAAATCGCACTCTAAAATTTTTTTAACTTCATTAAAAATAATATTTTTCAAAAACTAAGCCTTAAGATTTTTTTACTTCATCTATATTTGCATCAGTATTTGCATGATTGGTTGTATTTTGCTTTTCTTCGATTTTATGCGCATTTTTTGCTGCTTCATCCTCATTGCTCATTTCATCTTTAAAAGTCTTAATACCCTTACCCAAGCCTTTTGCAAGCTCTGGTATCTTTTTGGCTCCAAAAAGTAATACAACAATTAATAAAATAATTAACCAATGACTTGGACTTGACCAACCACCCATTTTATTCTCCTTTGTTCCAAATATTTTGAATTTGCTCTAGATTTTGCCCTTTAGTCTTAAACTTATGGGCAATTAAAATTGCTCTTAATGCTTCGTAACTTTCCTCTAGCTTATCGTTAATGATAAAATAATCATACTCATTAAGCTCTTTCATTTCATCACTTGCATTTTGCAATCTCTTCTCTAGTTGCAATATTGTATCAGTATTTCGCTTAATAAGTCTTTTTTTTAATTCATCTTTATTTTTTGTAGTGATAAAAACAGAAATGATTTTTTCAGCCATTTTCTTTTTGACTATCTTAAAACCTTGTACATCTATATCAAAAACAACTATTTTTCCATCATTTAAAGCATTTTGTGTATGTTCAAGCGAAGTGCCATAAAAATTTTCATGCACTTTAGCCCATTCTAAAAATTGCTCCTTATCTATACCTTGTTGAAATTCATCATGTGTGATAAAATAATAATCCACTCCATGCTGCTCACCTTCTCTTGGCAAGCGTGTTGTTGAAGAAATAGAAAAATAAAGCTCTTCTTGAAATTCATTAAAAAGTCTTTTTAAAAGAGTAGATTTTCCTGCTCCGCTTGGCCCTGAAACCAACAATATAAAAGCACTCAATTTTTATCCTCATTAAAACTAATGCTAATATTTATATTCATATTCATACCCTTAAGTGCTGCTTTTAAGGTATCATCTTTAATGCTTGAAGTAATAGCCCCTGCTATACTTTGGCTTAATTCATTAACAATTTCTTCACTTGCTTCACTTGCTAGTTGATCTTCTTTGATTTTTAATTTCTCGCTTTTATTATCTTCTAAAGTAGATATTTCTTCGCCTAAAGCTTCTTGTATATCGCTTTCTTTTAAACTATCAAAATCATTGATTTCTAATTTTGGAACAACGATTTCCTCATCATTATTTGGCAAATCTTTATCGTCTAAAATAGGCTCTTCTTTAAAATCCTCTAAAACCTTAATACTATCATCGCTATCAATATCGTATTCAAGCTCATCAAGTTGTGCTAACTCTTCTTTGATTTGATCTTGAGTGCTTAAGCTACTCATTTCTTCAAATTCATCATGTTCATTTAAATTTTCTTGATCTTCTACAACAGGCAAGAAATCCTCTACAGCTTCATCCTCTTCTTTTCTTTGACCTAAAAATTCAGCATCTTCTGGAATATCATCAAAATCGATTTTTCTTTCTTGCTCTTCAACGATAGGAAAATCATCTGTAATAAAATCTTGCGATTGGGTTTTCTCAAGTTTTTCCTCTTTTCCTGACACTTCAAATTCTGCTTCTTCTTTTGTATCTAAATTATTATTTACAATTGCTTCTTGAGCTTCAGAGTTTTCATTATCTTGCACTAAGTCATCATTTAAATTATCAACTTGATCTTCAAGTTCTTGAGTATCTTCTATTTTATCTTGTTCATCTTGGTTTGCATCTTGTTCTTGTGTATCTTGCTCTTGAATTTCAAATTCTTCTTTATTTTCTTCGCTAGTTTTATCATCTAAAATATCATCTTGAAATGCTACTTCCAAAGCTTGCTCATCTTCATTTTTTTCCTCTATATGATTAGCTGTGGTTTGTTCTGACGCTTCATTCTCTTCTTGATCTTCATCAAGACTTAAATCATCTAAATTTAATTCTTTATCGGTATTTTCACTAGCAATTTCTTTCTGGTTTGTTTCTTCTTCCATGTCATCTAAAGCTAAAGATTCTAAATTTTCTTCCATAGAAAGCTTATTTTCTTGCGTATCTTCAGTATTTTCATCAGGCAAGTCATCTAAATTTAAACCATCTAAATCTAAACTGATATTAGCGTAAGGATTTTCAGCTTCTTCGATTGGCAAAATAGTGTCATCTGCGATTTTAAGATTTTCTTGATTGAGTAAATTTAAAAAGTCTGTAGGTAAAAATGGTTTATGCAAAATTAAGGCATCAATATCCGCACTTTGATTACGCGGCGCTAAAAAAATTAATTTATCGCATTTTTCTTTAAGAATTTTCAAAGGAGCAGGTGTATCACTGTCAACTATAATCACATCATAATGACCTAAATTTTCATCATAGGCATTAATTTCCTCAAAATCATAAGACATTTTTTTTGCACTCAAGCTTATAAGTCTTGATACAACAGGGTTTTCATTCAAAAGTAAAATTTTCATCACTTTAATCCTTAAAAATAATTGCTATTCTATAACATTTTCATTTATCCTTTGCTTAGGCGAAAAACAGAGTTTGCATATGAGTAAAAACCTCCAAAATCAAATCTTTAAAATATTGCATCATCACAAGCAAAATAGCTATTAGAACTACAAATCCTAAAGCTATCTTGATAGGATAACCAATTACTAAAAGATTAAATTGTGGCATAGTTTTCATTAAAAGCCCAAAAATAGTATCTGCCAAAAGAGAAATTCCAAGTATTGGAAAACTCATCGTAAAACCTATAATGAAAATATTCAACATCCCCATATTTAGATAATGCATTAAATTTTCATGAGGATAAAAACCGCCAAGATTTATATAACCCAAAGAATGACTTAGAAATAAAAGCATTAAATGATGACCATCAAAAGCAAGAAAAAATAATAAAGCAATCAAATGCAAAATTTGAGAAGTAATAGGCATATTTGTTCCAGAACTTGGATCTAAAACGCTTGCCATAGTAAATCCCATAGTAAAAGCTATCTGCTCGCCCGCCATCATAACAATAGCAAAAACAATCTGCAGCATAAGCCCTGCTATCATTCCAAAAACAATTTCACTTAAAAGCTGTATAATAAAAAAACTATCTAAATGCAAAATTTCAAGTTTTGCTAAAGGGAATAAATACATTGTTAAAAATAATGCAAAAGTAGTTTTGATAATCATAGGGATAGAATTATGAGAAAAAAAAGGAAAAAATACTACAAGTCCACTCATTCTAGCAAAGAGCAACATAAAGGTGGCTACATTTTTATCTCCTAAATAATTAACAAATTCCATTGGTATTTAAAATATAAGTCTTATCACAAAATTGAGCAAGTTTAGAATCATGAGTAACAAAAAATAAAGCGGCATCATTTTCTTTGACATAAGAAACCAAAAGCTCTATAACATTTTTAGCATTATCAAAATCCAAATTTCCCGTAGCCTCATCGGCAAAAATAATTTTTGGTTTTTTGCAAAGCACTCTAGCTATGCTTACGCGTTGTTGCTGACCTCCGCTTAATTTACCTATTTTTTGTTTCAAAAGCTCATGAATACCTAGTTTTTTTAAGATTTTTTCATCTAAATCTTGGTTTGATAAAACACTAGCAAGTTCTATATTTTCTAAAGCTGAAAAACCTTTAAAAAGATAATGGGTTTGAAAAATGATGCCCAAGTCATAACGACGAATTTTCAGTCTTTCATTTTCACTTATCTTGTAAAGATTTTGACCCTTAAAAAAAACTTCGCCCTTGTTTGGCTTTAATAAAGAAGAAATTATATGCAAAAGAGTGGATTTTCCGCAGCCACTACTGCCTTGTATAGCAATACAATCTTTTTGATTTAAAGAAAAATTTAAATTTTCAAAGAGCGGATAATCAAAGCTATGACCTAAATTTTCCGCTCTTAATAATTCCATTTTAATACTTTAAAGCTGTGCAGCAACTTCAGCAGCAAAATCTTCGGTTTTCTTTTCTAAACCTTCTCCTACTTCAAAACGAATGAATTCAACTATTTTGATTTTTCCGCCTAATTCTTTTTCTTTTTCAGCAATCACTTGTTCAATAGTTTTTTTATCATCCATTACATAAAATTGACCCATTAAAGTAAGTTTGCTATCAAGTTGAGAATTATCCGCTATAAAGCTATTCATTTTACCAGGGATAATATTGTCCCAAATTTTCTCAGGTTTGCCTTGAGCTTTAAGTTCTTCTTTGATTTTTTCTTCAGCTTCTTTTAAAATTGCATCGCTTAATTGTTTGCGACTTGCAAATTGAGGAATTTTATGTTCAGGTTTATTTGGATCTTTCAGTCTGCGTCTTTCTTCATTTTCTTTTTCAAGTTCAGCAACCAAAGCTTTGTATTCATTTTCAACAAAAGTCATATCCAAATCTTCATAACTTAAATAGCTTGGTTTCATAGCAGCTATATGCATGCAAAGTTGTTTTAAGAAATCTCTTGATTTATTTGCTACTTCAGCATTATCACAAGCTGCAGCGATGATAACACCCACACGACCATTGGTATGGATATACCCATTTACTACACCATTTGCACCTGCTTTTAAACTAGCAAATCTTCTTACAACTAAGTTTTCACCGATAGTTGCAATTTGACTTTTTAAATATTCTTCAAATTTTATGCCATTGATTGTACTAGAATGAAGTTCTTCTACACTTTGCAAGCTATTGCTTTGAATATGAGCTGTAGTGTCTTTTGTTAAAGCAATAAACTGATCATTTTTTGCCACAAAATCTGTTTCGGAATTAATCTCACTTACCGTTGCACTTGTAAAATCATCACTTACTTTTACACTTACTAAACCTTCTGCAGCAAGTCTATCTGCTTTTTTAGCAGCCTTACCTAAACCTTTTTCTCTTAAAAGTTGAACTGCTTTGTCAAAGTCTCCATTTGTTTCACTCAAAGCATTTTTACAATCCATCATCCCCGCGCCTGTACTTTCGCGGAGTTCTTTTACCATTGCAGCAGTAATTTCAGCCATTATTCTTGCTCCTCACCGAAGTCTTCTTCGCTCATCACTTCATCTAAAACTTCTTTTTTCTCTTCTTCTGTGATTTCTTTTTCTTCATTTGCCAAAGCTTCACCATCTTGTTCTCTTAAAGCTTTTCCTTCATTAATCGCTTCAGCCATTTCTTGGCAGAAAAGTTGCACTGAGCGGATTGCATCATCATTTCCTGGAATAGGATAAGTTACCAAATCAGGATCGCAGTTTGTATCTAGTGGAGCTACAACAGGAATTCTTAATCTATTTGCTTCTTGAACTGCAATTTTTTCTTTTACTGTATCTATAACGAAAATCATATCAGGTTGAGTTTTCATATAACGAATTCCACCTAAATAAGCTAATAATTTTTCTTTTTTTCTTGTAAGCATTAAAGCCTCTTTTTTAGTTAAAAGCTTAATACTTCCATCTTCTTCCATTTTTTCAATTACTTCTAATTTTCTAATTGATTGGCGAATAGTACCAAAATTTGTCATCATACCGCCAAGCCATCTATGATTTACATAAGGCATACCGCATTTTTCAGCGTATTCTTTAATCGCTCCACCAGCTTGCTTTTTTGTACCAACAAAAAGTATAGTTTTTCCTTCAGCGGCAGCATCACGAACGATATTATAGGTATATCTAAAATATCTTAAAGTTTTTTGCAAATCAATTACATAAATACCTTTTCTCTCGCCAAAAATGAATTTTTTCATCTTTGGATTCCAGCGTCTTGTTTGATGTCCAAAATGTACACCACATTCCAATAAATCTCTCATACTTACCATGAGTTTCTCCTTATAATTTAGCTTTATTCCTCCGCATCCCTTATCTATAAAACAAGCTAAAAGGACTTGATGCGTGCGAAATGAAGCTAAGATTATATCAAATTTAAGTTTAGTATTTACTTATAAATATACTCTTTAGTAAGACTAAGATTGTTATTGATTTCTTTTGTAATTAAAAATTGAAACAAATCTACACTTCCAACGCGAAACGCAGAAGCACAAGAGCGAAGATATAAATCCCACATTCTTATAAATTCTTCATCGTATTTTTTTCTTACTTGAGGTAATACTTGATTAAAATTATTACTCCACATATCTAAAGTTTTTGCATAGTGTATTCTCAAGCTTTCTGCTAAAAGAAGGTGAAAATCCCATTCACTCATAGCACTTACAACCTCTCTTAATGATGGCAAATAGCCTCCTGGAAAAATATATTTATCTATCCAAGCATTAGTTTTTCCTTCAAACATTGCCAAAATTGAATGCAAAAGCATAGAACCCCCTGGTTTTAATACTTGTTTTGCTTTCATAAAATAAAGTCCTAAATTTTCTTTGCCTACATGTTCAAACATTCCCACTGAAACAACTTTATCAAAATAATCCTCAAATTCCAAATCTTGATAGTTTTGAAGTCTTATCTCTACTCTATCCTCAAGCTTAAGCTCTTTTACTCTTTCTTGGGCTTTCTTGCATTGTTCTTCTGAAATAGTAATTCCAACAACCTTAACTCCATATTTTTGTGCCGCCATAATAGAAAGCCAACCCCAACCACAACCTATATCCAAAAGCTTTTCGTTAGGTTTTAAATCGAGTTTTTTAAGAGTATGCTCTATTTTATTGATTTGAGCTTCATAAAGAGTATCGCTAGAAGTCTTAAAATAAGCGCAAGAATAACTCATCGTATCATCAAGCCAAAGTCTATAAAAATCATTGCCTATATCATAATGACTTTTGATGTTTTTACTTTCTTCTTTTTGGGCTATTTTACTCAAGATATCTTCTTTATTTTTTAAAAAACGTTTATTGGAAAAATAATACAAAACTTTAGCTATTTCATCATAATCACCCTCTATTTCTAACTTGGATTCCATATAATGTTTTGCAAAAACTAAACTCGTATCACTAAATAATTCTAACAAAGGTATTTTTTCTTTGAAAATTAAAGAAAATTTAGCAGGTTGATTGCCCACATAAAATTCTTCTTGATCCCAAAATACAATTCTAAAATTTCCATAATTCCATTTTGAAAGAATAAATTTAATCATTTGTTTTTCAAGCATGATATACTCCAATTAATAAAAATTATTATTTGATAGTATCTCTTAATTATGTTTAAAATTTAATAAAATCGAAGAAAAGAAGGATTTTTGCCACAGATGTAAAATAGTGGCAAAAATTTTATAATATTAATGTAGTTTAGACCAAACAGAACGCTTCCAGCCTATAGCAAAAATACTTAGAATTACAAAGAATATCATTATATAAATTCCTGTGCTTTCTCTTTCTTCTTTTTTGCTATCGCCCACTTTTTCAAGATAAGATACAACTTTAACTTGTGCATCTTCTGTTAAACCTACTCTTGGCATAGCAGTTCCTGGAAGAAGTTTTTGAGTATTATTGATAAAATCATGCAAGTATTGCTCCCCGCGAGATCTAATCATCATAGAAAGATCAGGTGGAACTGAACCTAAATAATTTGCCAAGTCATTATGGTTAGATGGGGTAAAGAAATTATCATACTTAATATCATGACAACGACCACAAGCTTCTATAAAAGTACTTCTATCTTTAGCAAAAGCAATTTCTTTTTCAACTAAAGCTGATTTCTCGTTAGCGTCTTCAATTTTTGAGTACTTAAGCTCTGCCTCTTGTTTAATTGTAGCATTTTCCTTAGCTTCAAATTTAAGACCTACTTCTTTTAAATAAGCAATAACATCGGCTATATTTGCATTTACAAGCTCTTCACTATCTCCTGAAGTTTCACTATTGTAAGCAGTCATGATAAAAGCATCGCCAAATTTATGATCTACTTTTAAAGCAAGAGCAGGATTCATGATTAAAGCAGCTAAAAACTTCTCATCAAAAATAACACCTGCTGAGCTAAGATCTGGTGGAATTACACCCAAAGAAGAATCTGTAATATTTGCTGCTATATCATCTTCTTTAATGCCATGACATGCAAAACAATTATTATTAAAGAACTCCTTGCCTTTTGCGGCGTTTCCTTTAGTAAAATCAATTTTTGCAACATCTGCCCAAAGCTCTTCTACTTTAGCTAAATTTTCTTTAGCCTTATCTAGATCTTTTTGAGCACTTTCTATTCTTTTTGCGTCATTTGATTTTTTCGCATCTTCTAAAGCTATTTCTTTTTCTGCTATAATACCTTTAGCATAAGCTGTATCTTCTGCTGCATAATCAAAATTAGCAGGAGCAACATGGGGTTTCATTACAGAGTGCGCATAAGGCTCAACTCCCCAATAAACAAGAGCAGTAAAAACTACCACTACTAAAAATATTTTTAGCTCTCTCATTGCTTAGCTCCTTTTCTTTCCATGATAGTTATTACAGGTAAAACGACTATAAATAAAAGTAAAAATATTATAGAAGCATAAAAACCAACCCAAGCATTTACACCTGTTGGAGGTAATTTTCCATAAATAGTTAAAACGATGAGATCTATAAGTAATACCCAAAACCAAATAAAAAATAAAGGTCGTTCATGAGCAGGTTTAACTACATCACTTCTATCAAGCCAAGGAAGCAAGAAGAAAATAACTTGTGCGATACCAAAAGCAGCCAAACCTATATCAAAAGCTTTAATACCTGCAATATCAAAGAAAAATCCTCTTAAAACTTCATAACTCCACAAGAAATACCACTCAGGATAAATATGTGCTGGGGTTTTAAGTGCATTAGCTGGATCAAAGTTGATAGGATCCATTGCAAAACCAAATTTAAAACTTACCAAATAGAAAAAGAAAATCATAAAAAGACAAATATACATAAAGTCTTTAGATAAAAATCCTGGCCAAAAAGGAATTACTTTAGAACCTTTTGTATCACCTGCCATGTATTTTTCAGCTTCTAAATCAAAATCTAATTCTTCAGCGATTTCATTATTTACATGAGGAATTCTTAAAGAATAAAAGTGGAATGCTATGATAGCAATGATTACTATAGGAAGTAAACATACATGAAGCATAAAAAATCTTGTCAAAGTTGGATCAGAAACTGCATAATCACCACGAATCCAAATAACAAGCTCAGGTCCAATAAGCGGAATTCCACCAAAAAGATTAGTAATAACTTGAGCTGCCCAATAACTCATTTGTCCCCAAGGAAGCATGTATCCACTAAAAGCTTCAGCAGAAAATACTACAAAAAGTAGCATACCGCTCACCCAAATCATCTCTCTACCGCGCTTATAAGAACCATAATAAATTCCTGTTAGCATATGAATATAGATGATTAAGAAAATAACCGAAGCAGCAACACCATGCATATGACGCCAAAGCCAACCATACTCCACTTCTTGCATGATAGTTTTATTTACACTATCAAAAGCAAGAGCAGTATCTGGCTTATAATACATAACAAGCAAAAGTCCTGTAATAAAAAGCACAGTAAAAAGAGTAGTTAAAATAACTCCCATTGCCCAAAGAAAATTGATTTGCTTTGGAATCCAATATTTTACCATTAAAACATCAAGTAATTTATGTACTGCTAGTCTTTGATCAAGCCAATCCACTAGCCCATTAGCCTTTCTAATATGCGCCATATTAAGCTTCCTCCGTCATTTTTTTGTATTCTGGACCTTCTTCACCTAGAACAAGTTTGGTTCCATCTATTTTAAAAGGAGGTATATCAAGAGGTCTTGGAGGAGGCCCAAAGGTATTTTTTCCACTTGTATCAAATTCCCCACCATGACAGGCACATTTAAAAAGTTGCTCACTTGCGTGATAAGCAGGAATACAACCCAAATGAGTACAAAGTCCTATAACAACAGTATATGCAGCATTATCTACCACAACATCTCGCTTTGTATCCTTTTCCATATTTGGATCTTTTTTTAAGATAAAAATAGGCTTTTTACGCCATTCTATAGTTCTAAGCTCTCCATCTTGCATTCCCGATAAATCTACTGTAGTAAAACCCGCAGCTTTAACACTTGGAAGCGGATCCCAAGTTTTTTTCACTGCAACGAGTGAAAAAACACCACCTACAGCAGCTACTGTTCCAAATGCAAAACCCATAAAGCTTCGTCTACTTTCAGATGTAGCCATAACTTCGTCCTTTCGTTTTTTATTTTAACCAAATCATTAGTGTATCTAAAATAAAATAAATTTTTTCTTTGTTTACTAAGTTTTATTTTAATATTGCAAAACAAGTGCAAAAAGCGAACAAATGAGCACTGGAAAAGTGATTAAAAAACCAAATTTACAATACTTCCAAAAAGAAATTTCTACACCTTTTTTTGTCAAAAGTCCCAGCCAAAGTAAAGTAGCTAAAGAGCCTATGGGAGTAAGTTTTGGTCCTATATTGACTCCTAAAAGGTGTGCATAAACCATACTTTGAGGAAAATTTTTCAAGGCTAAATCACCAATCAAAGTCATAGGTAGATTATTGAATATAGAAGAAAGAAAAGCCGAGATAAACCCTGTTCCAAAAATAGCAGTAATTTTATTTTGAACTAAAACATCATAGATAGAAATTAAAATATCGCTGATTCCAACCTTATGTAAGGCAAAAACTACCATATAGAGTCCAAAACTAAAAGCAAAAATACCCCAGGGTACATTTTTAATAATTTTCAATGCCTCTCTTTTTTTTAAAAAACAAACAAAAAACCAAAAGAGTAAAGCGCCGCTTACAGCAAAAAAACTAGCATTTAAGTTATAAATTTCTCCTATAAAAAAACTTGATACAAAAAATATTAAATAAATAACACAAAAAATAAAAAGCTTTACCGAAATACAATCATTTGATAAAATATTGATTTCAAGCTCCTTAGGTAATATTTTTACAAAAATCAAAAATACCATTATAATAGTAGAAAATAACACAAATAAATTAGGCAAAAACATAGTCTTAGCAAATTCTAAAAAGTCAAGATCAAAATAATTAGCTGTAATAATATTTGTCAAATTTGAGATAATTAAAGCATTTGAACTTGCATCACATAAAAAAGAAACACTCAATAAAAATACACTTAAGATAGCGCTTTCTTTATAATTTTTAAGAGTTGAAAAAAGCGCAAACACAATAGGCGTAATGATTAAAATAGCTCCATCATTTCCAAATAAAGCCGAAAGACAAAAAACAAAAGCGAGCATAAAAAGCATTAATTTTTTAGTATGAATTGCATGAGAATTTTTAAGTTTTGAAAGGCGCAAAATTCTTATAGCTATAAAGCTAAAAAACCCTAACACTTCCAAGCTAAAGGAAAGTATAATCAAGCCCACAAGTGTTAAGGAGCTATCCCAAACAAGATCAAAAACAAAAAAAGCGTCCTCTAAATTAACCAGCTTAAAAATAAATGCAAATAAAGCCCCAAAAATGGCAATCAACCATAAAGGCAAATTCCATAGACGCCAAAAAAGTAAAACTAAAGTAGATAAAAAAATAAAAAAAGCAAGCATTTAAGCTTTTTTCTTTTGCATTTTGATATAAATTTGCAAAATATCCAACGCTGCAGGAGTGATTCCACTGATTTGACTTGCAGCAAAAATGGTTGGAGGTTTATGATGATTAAGCTTTTCTACAACCTCATTACTCAAACCACTTACACTTTTAAAATCAAAATTTTCAGGAATTTTAAGCTCACTAAGATTTTTCATTTTTTCTACTTGAGCTTTTTGCATACTAATGTAATGATAATACTTTGCCTCATTTAAAATCTCTCTTAAGGAGTAATGATCCATAGTTTCAAATATAGGGTCAAGTTTTTTTAATTTTTCCATATCAAAACTTGCCCTTGCAACAATTTTTTGAAGATTGACTATAGAAGAAATTTTATCTTCTCCCAAACTCTCTAAAAAAGCATTATTTTGGTTGTTAGGTGTGAATTCTTTAGAAAGTAAAAATTCAAGTCCTTTTTGAAGATTGTTTGCGATATTTTGTATATAAGTAAAATCTTGCTCGCTTAAAAGCCCTAAATCATAGCCATATTTTCCAAGTCTAAGTATAGCATTTTCTTCCCTTAAAAGCAGTCTAAATTCCGCTCTTGAAGTAAACATTCTATAAGGTTCTTTTGTACCTTTTATTACTAAATCATCGATTAAAACTCCTATATAAGCTTCATCACGCCTTAAAATCAAAGGCTCTTTCATATCTATGCTTAAACTTGCATTGATTCCTGCCATAAAGCCTTGTGCTGCAGCCTCTTCATAACCTGTAGTTCCATTAATCTGTCCTGCACAATAAAGATTTTTAATCTTTTTAAGTTCTAAAGTATGCTTAAGTTCAGTTGGCTCTATGTAATCATATTCTATAGCATAACCAAAACGGGTTATTTTAGCATTTTCAAAACCTTTTACAGAACGCAACATTTGAGTTTGTACTTCATAAGGTAAAGAAGTAGAAAAACCGTTAATATAATACTCCGTCGCATCAATAGTTTGAGGCTCTATAAAAAGATGATGACTTTCTTTGTCGCTAAAACGATTGATTTTATCTTCTATAGAAGGACAATATCTTGGCCCCACACCTTCAATCTGTCCTGTAAAAAGTGGAGCACGATAAAAATTATTCTTAATAATCTCATGTGTAGTTGTATTAGTGCGTGCGATATAACAAGGAAGTTGAGTAGGATTAAAATTTCTTGAACGAAAACTAAAAGCTTTAGGATTTACATCACCATCTTGAATTTCAAGCACACTAAAATCAATGCTTTTTGCATCTACTCTTGGGCAAGTTCCTGTTTTTAAACGTCCCATTTTTAAACCCAAAGTTTGTAGATAATTGCCTAAATTTACCGAAGCAAGCTCCCCTACCCTACCTGCTTGAAGTTTGTTTTCACCTACATGAATAAGTCCATTTAAAAAAGTTCCTGTTGTAAGTATCACTTTTTTGGCAAAATATGTGTTTTCTAAATTTGTTTTTACGCCTTTAACTTCATCATTTTCTACAATTAAAGCACTCGCTTGTTCTTGAGAAATTTCTAAATTTGAAAGTTTTAAAAGTTTATTACGTGTAATGATACGGTATTTATCCATATCAATTTGTGCCCTACTTCCTTGAACGGCTACACCCTTACTTTCATTTAAAATGCGAAATTGTATCCCTGCTTCATCAGTGATTTCACCCATAAGACCACCCATGGCATCAAGTTCTTTTACCAAATGCCCTTTAGCAAGTCCACCTATGGCTGGATTACAACTTGCCGCTCCTATTTGCTCAATCAATGTAGTTAAAAGTAAGGTTTTTTTACCCATTCTAGCAGCAGCAGCACTTGCTTCAACACCTGCATGTCCACCACCTATAACAATGACATCAAACATATTTTGCCTTGAAAAATGTGAATTTTTAAAAGAAAGATTATATAATATTTAGACTTAAAACAAACTCGTTTTAAGTCTAACAAAAATTTATTTAGCTTCTTGAAGAGAAAAGATTAGCTCATTATAAGTTTTATCTGCATCTTTGCAGAAATTTTTAAGCATCTCAACACCCTTATTTAAGCCTTGTTGCTGTTCTGCTCTTAAAAGATCGCTATAAAGACTTTCTATTGTAGAAATAGCGCTTTTATTTGGCATACGACGAACGGAATAATAGCCTATGATATTATTATTAACATCTATTGATGGGGTTACATTTGCAAAAACCCAATAGTAATTATTATCTTTGGTTTTGTTTTTTACGTAAGCAAAAATTTCCTTACCCTCTCTCATATAATCCCATAAATATTTAAAAACAGTTTTTGGCATCTCTTCATGTCTTACTATGTTATGAGGTTTATTTAAAACTTCACCCATGGTATAACCTGCATATTTTAAAAAATCATCATTTGCATAAACTATTCTACCTTTTAAATCTGTTTTAGAAGTAATTAAACTATCTTCTTGCAAAAAAATTTCTCTTGACATTTTCCCACCCTCTTAATTTATATTTTTAATTTTGCTAAGATTTCAGCACTTCTTTGCTCTAGTGATTTAATATCATTTACAATCGCATCATAAGCTTTTTGATCGATATAATCTTGACTTGATTCTTCTATTGCTTTTTTAGCATTATCTTTTATAAATTCTTTAGCTAAATTTAACTCAGTTTCAGAACTAAGCTCATTAATAACACCTTGAGCTCTCTCATCTTGACAAAGATTAGAAATTGGATCTACACTTTCAAGATTGAAATTTTGAGCCCCATTTAAATTTAAATATATATTTGATTTATAAAGAATATGATCGATTTTAACCACAGACAAAATCAATCTCTTTGCAAAGGATCCAAAATTAACACCAAGAGCACTACTATTTTCTTCTAGACGTTTAAAAGCTTGAGAAAATTTATTAATTCTTTCTTCAGATTCACTAACAATGTTAAAAACTTGCTCACTGCCACTTTGGATATTTACAAAATCTTGTTGCATAGTCTGAATTGCAATAGAAATTTCACTTGTAGATCTTTGAGTTCTTTCTGCTAACTTTCTTACTTCATCAGCCACAACCGCAAAGCCTCTACCATGTTCTCCTGCACGTGCTGCCTCAATAGCGGCATTTAAAGCTAGAAGATTGGTTTGATCAGCTATATCGCGTATTACTTCAACCACTGAAGTGATATTTTGAGAATTAGCCACAAAAGTTTGCACTGTTTCCTTGCTTGAATTTACAACATCCATTAAAGAACCCATAGCACTTTGTAAAGAATCCACTTCTGAGCCATTTTCTGTAGCTGTATGAGAAATGGCATCCACTGTATCATATACATTTTTCATCATACTAATATCTTGATTTAATGAGTTAGAAATTTGAGACATATCTTTATTTTGATTTCCAAGGCTTAAATCCATTAAAGTTCTTGATAAAGCATTTTTAAAAGTAGATCTTGCTGTCACTTCTATGTTTGCTAAAGCTTTATTTATAAATTCGATATTATGAGCAAAAATTCCTTTTAAACCTTCAGGCAAAGCCTTACGATAAAATTCACCTTTTTGAGAACATGAAATAGAAGTATTAATTTCCCTTAAGTAAGCTTCTAGCCCATCAATAGTATTGTTAAGATTATCTGCTATTTCGGCTAATTTTTTGCTTTTTGTTTTTATATAGATAATTCTATTGTCGAAATTACCCTCTTTTAACTCTCTACAAAGAACCAAAAGTTTATCTATCATTATTTGCTCATCTTTATGTTGTCTAAACAAATAAATCATTAAAACAGCGATTAAAATAAAAATCATCACTCCAACATAAATATGAAAAAAAATAGCACCTAAAATACCAATAATGCTTAGAAAAATAGTTGATAATAATCCGTTTTTCACCATAAATTTACGCCTTTTATTGAAAATTTTTTGAAATCATAAATTAAAGCAATACTTTAATAATATATTACTTTAATTTTTAGGCGAAAATTATACAATAAAAAAGATTAAATATATCTTATTTAGTTATTTTCTTGTAAGTTAAAAATAAGTTCATTATAAGTCATTTTATAAGAATTTACAATATCCATTAAAGCTGAAACTCCAGCATTAATGCCTGATTTTTGCTCTTTTTCAAGTAAAATTTTATAAACTTCTTCAATTATAGGAAGAGATTTTCTATTAGGCGCACGACGAACAGAATAATAATTGATGATATTTCCATTAGCATCAAATGAAGCACTTACATTTGCAAAAACCCAGTAAAAATTACCATCTTTGGCTTTATTTTTCACAAATGCAAAAATTTCATCTCCTTTTTGAATATAATCCCAAAGACATTTAAATACAGTGCGTGGCATATCTTCATGTCTCACTATATTATGAGATTTATACAAAAGTTCATCGACTTTATAACCTGCGTATTTTAAAAAGTCATTATTGGCATAAATGATATTCCCTTTAAGATCTGTTTTAGAAGTAATTAAAGCATTTTCAGACAAAACTATTTCTTTCATAATTTAAAACATCCCAATAAAACAAATAAATCAAAAATAGAATTATTACCAATAATAAATAACAAAAAGTAGACTGAATTACAAAATTATAAAATTTTCAAAAATATTTTAAATTTTATAATACAAATAATGAGAAATTTTGTAACATTTATATAAAAAATTGTCATATCATATAAAAGAAATTATTTCTAGATTTGTTTTTTTGTTAAAATTTACAATACGCATTGTTAAAATTATATTTTACAAAGATCAAAAGGAGTGAATAAACTTGGAAACTTTAAGTCAAACTTTAGCTGAAAGAAAACCACCTTTACATAAACGTATTATCAAAAGTCTTGGATTTTGGGTGATTATAGGCATTATTGCAGGTATTGCACTTGGCTATACAGATAAAGAATTAGCCATTGCTAGTAAACCGGGAGTTGATTATTTTATAGGTGCTTTAAAGGTTCTTATAGGCCCTATTATTTTTGTTACTTTGGTTTTGGGCATCATTAGTCTTGAAAGTTTAAAAAAAGTAGGTAGTATTGGCGCTAAAGCGGTTATTTACTTTGAAGTTGTAAGTACTTTAGCACTTGCCATAGGTATTTTTATGGCAAATGTTATGCAACCAGGTCATGGAATGAATCTTGATCCAAGTCAACTTGATACAAAAAGCGTTCAAAAATACATTTCTCAAACCACAGAAGTAAGTGCGAGCTCTGAAATTATGCATATTTTAAAAGATGCTATGCCTACTGATATTATCACACCTTTTACAGAAGGAAAAACCATACAAGTTTTAGTTATTGCTATAATTACTGCTTTGATTATTTCTTTAATGAGAATAGAAGACAAACAGGCAATTCAAAGAGTTTTTGAAGTGGTACAAAATTTTGTTTTTAAAATTCTACAAATCATTATGTATTTTAGTCCTATTGCCGCCTTTTCAGCAATGGCTGTACTCATAGCTCAATACGGAATTGGCTCTTTGGTCAACTTGGCATATTTACTTTTAGTAATGCTGATTTCATGTCTTGTTTTTATATTTGGAATCTTAGGTCTGATTTGTTATTTTGCAAAAGTAAATATCTTCAAATTTATGAGATTTATCTCAAGAGAAATATTGATCGTTTTTGCAACCAGTTCAAGCGAGTCTGCACTTGCTCCTTTAATGAGAAAACTAGAAAAAGCAGGACTTTCTAAAGCAACAGTCGGACTTGTTTTACCAACGGGATATAGTTTTAATCTTGATTGTACAAATATTTATCTAGCTATGAGCTTAATCTTTCTAGCACAAGCTTTCAATGTAAATTTAAGTTTAGCACACGAAATCAGTATTTTAATAGTATTAATGATAGCTTCAAAAGGTGCAGTAGGTGTAACTGGATCAGGTTTTATAGTGCTTGGAAGTACGCTTGCGGCTCTAGGAAATATGGAAATTTCAGAAGCAAATGCAACCTTAGCACAAGTTCTACCAGTAGCTGCTATAGGTATTCTTTTAGGTGTTGACAAATTTATGTCTGAAATGAGGGCAGTTGGAAATCTTTGTGGAAATTCAGTAGCAGCTTTAATCGTTGCCATCTGGGATAAACAAATTGATTGGGAAAAATTCCGCTATGCTATGGATAATCCAGAAAAATTCCATAATGCTGGTATGCATTAACGCACCCTTTGCAAGAAGTCATAACGATTAACTTCTTGCAAGGCATTATCCTTTTTTCTAAGTTGCTTCACAAAGCTCTCGTCAAAATTGAAACTAAAACCCACCTGCAAAACAGTATCGTCAATAGCTTCATTTGCACTAAAATCACGGCGTAATATTTTTAAACTCAAAACACTATAGGGCGAATACGACACTTGATAATTTATCTTCTCACTATCCTTGCTGATATCAAAGATAAAAGCACTATAAGATGGTATAGTAAAACTTACTCCAAACTGCAAATTTTCATCTGCTTCATTTGGAACATAATAATTACCATAAGCTTTTACAAATTGATAATAACCCAATTCAGCTCCAAAGCTTTTACTTTTTTTTTGCTCTTTTTGCCCATCAATAAAGCCATTTATACCCAATAAAAAACCATCTTTCTCATAACGATTGATTAAACCACCTGAATAATTATAACTATCTTGTGTAGCATAAAATTCTTTTTGAAAAAGCAAAGAATTATTCTCCCCCTCATAAAGCGAGTTTAAATTTTTAATTTGCACATTTTCATTTTGAAAATCTAAATTTCCATCCGTTTTATCAATACCATTTTTATTTTCTAATACATTAGATAATATACCATTTAAAGCACTTTTAAAATCAATATTTTCTTCCTTTATTGTCGGTGCTTTTTGGGTAGCTTGATAATTAAATTTTTGCCATTTATTTTGATTATTTTTTAAGGCATTATCTAACTCATCGGCATTTAGCAAAGAGAAAAAAAGTATAAGCATATATAAAATACTTTTCATCACTTTTCCTAAAATTATAATTTATTTATTTATTTTTCATTATAAAAAATTAAAATAAATAAAAATTAGCTACAGAGAATAAGAGCTCTAAAATTTGCAAATTCAGGATTATAAGGGTATAATTAAAGTTAAAAAAGGCTTAACTTTATGCAAAAAGATAATCTTATCGCATTTACCATCTTTACCATTAGCGTAATCGCATTTATCATTTGGGGATTTGGCTATATCTCCCAGCACCAACTCATACTCTTTATACTCGCTTCCATTTTTGGCATATTTATGGCATTTAACATAGGCGGAAACGATGTAGCAAATTCTTTTGGTACTAGTGTGGGAGCTAAAACCGTAACCATAAAACAAGCTTTGATCATAGCAGCTGTTTTTGAACTCAGCGGTGCTATTTTTGCAGGGGCTGAAGTAACCAAAACTATACGCAGTGGAATAGTTATATTTCCTGAACAATTTGATCCTATGCTTTTTGTTGCTATCATGCTAGCTGCTCTTTTAAGCTCGGGTGTTTGGATTTTTATCGCCACAAAAAAAGGCTTGCCTGTATCTACTACACATAGTATCATTGGTGGTATAGTTGGAGCTAGTATCATGATGGGGCTTTTAAAATTTGATGGATCACAAACCTTATCCATGGTTAAATGGAGCGAAATAGTAAGGATTGCTGTATCTTGGGTGATTTCACCTCTTTTAGGAGGACTTGTAGCTTATATCATCTACTCTTATATAGATAAAAAAATACTCAAACCCTCAGAGAAACTTGGCGAAGAATTAAAAAATTTAAAAAAAGAAAGAAAGAAATTTAAAGAAAATTATTTTTTAAATCTTAAAACCAAAAGTATGGAAGAGCAAATCAAAGAACTCTCAGCCATAGCCTTAGAGGATGAAGGACAAGAAAATAGCTTCTATAAAAATCAAATCAAAGAATTTAAAGAAAAAGAAAAAAATATAGATATTTATTCTGTTTTAAAAACACATATGCCTATTATTGCTTGCATTGGAGCTGCTATAATTGCTGCTATGTTTTTATTTAAAGGTTTAAATAATATTAGTACTTTAGATATTTTGCAAAATTTTTGGATTATAGGAATTGTAGGAACCATAAGCTATGTTGTAACCTTTGCCATAGTAAAGATTGTTAAAAAAACCGAATTAAACAAAACGACCGATAGACTTTTTGCTTGGTTTCAAATTTTTACCGCTTCTAGTTTTGCTTTCTCTCATGGGGCTAATGATATAGCTAATGCTATTGGTCCTTTTGCTGCAATCTTAGATGTTCTTAAAAATGGCACCATAAATGCAAATTCTCCTGTGCCTTTTGCCGCTCTAGCTATGTTTGGAGTTGCTTTGGTTATAGGACTTTGGTTTTTAGGTAAAGAAGTGATTACCACTGTAGGTTCTAAACTAGCTTCCATACGCCCTACTACAGGATTTAGTGCAGAACTTGGAGCAAGTATAGTTATACTTTTAGCAACCCAATTTGGAATTCCAGTAAGTTCAACACATATTTTAATCGGTGCAGTTTTGGGTATAGGGGTATATAATAAAAATGCAAATTGGATTATGATGAAGCCTATAGGTTTAGCTTGGATTATTACTTTGCCAGCCGCTGGGATAATGGCAGCACTTGTATTCCTAGGGTTTAAATTAAGCTTAGGACTTTAAGCTTAATTTAAAATTATTTTTTCACCCTTTACAAGATGTAATTTAACCTTTCCAAAAAGTTTGTCATTTGCATAAAGTGAACTTTTTGGAGCAGAAATTTCTTCGTTTTCATCAAAAAGAACTAAATTTGCTTCCTTTCCAACTTCTATAATTCCACTATTTAAACCTAAAAATTCACTTGGATTTTGACTTGTTACTTTACAAAGATTTTGCCAAGTTAAAAGACCTTCTTTGATAAGAAAAGTATAACAAAGACTCATAAATTCACATATGCTATGAATTCCAAAAGCCGCTTCATCAAAGGCTAGATCTTTTAAAGAAATAGACTTCGCACTATGAAGCGAACTTAAAAAATCTATCTTTTCTTGCTTTAAAGCTTGTTTCAAACTTTCTTTATCTTCTTTACTTCTTAGAGGTGGATTGAGTTTTGCTGCTGTATTAAATCCAGCGCAGGCGCTGTCATCTTTGATTAAATGATGTATACTGATAAGTTTTAAATTTTCATCCCCTAAAAGCTCCATAGAACGCTTAAGACTGAGTAAGTCAAAAATCACTTTAACGCCATAAAATTTAGCTATTTCTTTAATCTTTGCTACTTCACTACTCTCTGCTACTGCACTCATGCCCGCAAGGCCTAATTCAAAACTCATTTCACAATCATTCATTACGCCATTATCATCAAAATTCTCATCATAACATTTTACAAAAAGGCTTTTTTCTTTCGTTAAAGCATATTGCATACCTACACGCAAAATATTTGCATTACTCGAACTCTTAAGCTCTAAAGCGTATGCGCCTTTATTTAAAAGTGTGGCTAAATTTTTAAGTTTGCCTTGTTTATCTAAAGCACACGCACTAGGAAAAATTTGAACTTTTCTGGATTTTAAATTTTGCAAAAAAAGTGAAAAACTTTCTTCATCAAAATCCATACAATCACGCAGCATTATAGCACCAACCCCTCCTCTTAAACACTCTTTTTCTAAGAGTTCTAAATTGTTTAGGGAAAATTTATCATTTTTTAAATTTACACATAAATCTACAAAGGATGGCAATAAAGTCATTCCTTGAGCATCTAATACTTCATCGTTATCGTCTAAATTTGCGCCTATTTTTACTATCTTTCCACCTTTAATTAAAAGATCTTGTAAGTTTTCACCATAAATTTTAGCATTTTTAATTAGCATTGAAACTCCTAATTATCCTTTGTCTTCAATAAATTTTGTACTGCTTGTTTAACATTTTTTCCTTGTAAAATTTGCACTATTTCATTTACGATAGGGGTATAAATTTTTTTATCTTTTGAAATCTTTTCTATAGCATAGGCTGTTTTCACTCCTTCAGCTACTTCGCCTAATTCTTGTAAAATATCATCAAGTTTTTTTTCTTTTGCCAAAGCCAAACCTACGCGGTAATTTCTTGATAATACGCTAGTTGCAGTTAAAAACAAATCTCCTGCGCCCCCAAGCCCTAGGAAAGTTTCTTCTTTGGCTCCAAAAAATTTACCAAAACGATGCATTTCAATAAGACCTCTAGAAATCAAAGAAGCTCTTGCATTGTTTCCAAGCCCCAAACCATCACTTATACCGCTAGCAATAGCTAAAACATTTTTATAAGCACCACAAATTTCAGCTCCACGCACATCATTATCTGTGTATACTTTGATAAAATCTGGAAAAAAACTTGCGAATTCTTTACATAATTTTTCTTTTATCCCACTCACAACTAAAGCACAAGGAAGATTTTGCATTACTTCGGCTGCAAAAGAAGGACCACTTAAAACGCAAAGCTTATCCCTATCTACAAATTCGCTAAAAATTTCATCTAAAAACTTACAAGTTGAAGTATCTATACCCTTAGAAGCGATAAGAATTTTTTGACCCTTGTTAATAAAATTTTGTTTAAGCCAAGAATGAATTCCTTGAGAACTTAAAGCAAAGACTAAATATTCACAATCTAATGCCTGTTCTAAACTCACAAAATAAGGCAAATCTCGCTGCGTGCGAGAAGTCATCAAACAAGTATTATTAATGCTTAAAGCACTGTATAAAGCACTGCCCCATTTTCCTGCGCCGATGATTGCAATTTTGCTCATCAGCCCAACTTTGCTTTTAAAATTTCATTGACCTTGTTAGGATTAAAGGCTCCCTTACCTTCTTTCATAGTCTGCCCCACAAAGAAACCAAAAAGCTTATCTTTTCCACTTTTATATTCTGCGACCTTATCGGCATTTGCATTTAAAATTTGATCAATTACTGCTTCAATAGCCGAATCATCGCTAACTTGCTTAAGCCCTAATTTTTCAATCGCCTCATCAATATCCATATCTGGATTTTCAAAAACATGGGCTAAAACATCCTTTGCTGCTTTTGCACTGATAACACCCTCTTCTATGCGTTTGATTAAAGTGCCAAGCTTAATCGCATCTACAGGAGAATTTTCTATAGTTAATTCCCCTTTTAAAAGTCCCATAAGTTCAGTATTTAACCAATTTACACAAAGCTTAGGATTTAAATTTAAAGCAATCAAACTTTCAAAAAAGCGACTCAATTCAAGCGATCCTATAAGCACCTCTGCATCACTTTCTTTAATGCCTAGTTCGTTTATATAACGCATTTTTTTCTCGTCAGGAAGTTCAGGAATTTGAGTATCTAAAAATTCATCTTTTAACAAAACAGGTAACAAATCAGGATCTGGAAAATAACGATACTCTGCTGCTTCTTCCTTGCCACGCATACTTCTTGTAACTAAATTTACCGTATCAAAAAGTCTTGTTTCTTGCACGACTTCTTTATCGTAAACACCATCTTCCCATGCTTCACTTTGTCTTTTTACCTCATATTCTATAGCTTTTTGGATAAAACGGAAAGAATTAAGATTTTTAATCTCTACTCTAGTATAAAGCTTAGTATCACCCTTTGGTCTTATACTTACATTAGCATCGCATCTAAAACTTCCCTCTTGCATATTTGCATCAGAAATATCTAAAAAGCGTATGATAGAATGAAGCTTTTTAAGATATGCTACTGCTTCATCACTGCTTCTAAGTTCAGGTTCGCTTACAATTTCAAGCAAAGGAGTTCCTGCGCGGTTTAAATCTACTTTAGAATAATTATTTTCGTGGATATTTTTACCCGCATCTTCTTCTAAATGCGCTCTTGTAATACCTATGCGTTTATTTTCGCCATTTATATTGATAAAAAGCTCACCTTTTTCTACTATAGGAATATCAAATTGTGAAATTTGATAAGCTTTGGGCAAATCAGGATAAAAATAATTTTTTCTATTAAAAACACTTTTTTTGTTTATAGTGGCATTTACCGCTTTCCCAAAAGCGATGGCCTTTTTTACTGCTTCTTCATTTAAAACCGGTAAAGCCCCAGGTAAAGCCAGACAAGTAGGGCAAACATTTGTATTTGGAGCTTCTCCAAAAGAAGTTGCACATGAGCAAAATATTTTTGTTTTGGTATTTAGTTGAGTATGTACTTCAAGTCCTATAACTACTTCAAACATTGATTTTCCTTGAATTTTAATGCTTTATTTTATCCTTTTTTCTTTTAGAAAGGCTTTAAATATTATTTTTAAATGTTATAATCTATAAAATAATTTATATACAAAGGAGTTAAAATGCCATTACTTGATAGTTTTAAAGTAGATCATACCAAAATGCCAGCACCTGCTGTGCGTTTAGCTAAAACAATGAAGACACCAAAAGGCGATGATATTAGCGTATTTGACTTGCGTTTTTGCATACCCAATAAAGACATCATGAGTGAAAAAGGCACACATACCTTAGAGCACTTATTTGCGGGTTTTATGAGGGATCATCTTAATTCAGATTCGGTTGAAATCATTGATATTTCACCTATGGGCTGTCGTACGGGTTTTTATATGAGCTTAATTGGAACACCGGATGAAAAAAGTGTTGCTAAAGCTTGGGAAGCCTCAATGAAAGATGTTTTAAATGTAAGCGATCAAAACAAAATTCCTGAACTTAATATCTATCAATGCGGAACTTGTGCTATGCATTCCTTAAATGAAGCAAAAGAAATTGCACAAAAAGTTTTAAATTCTAGTATAGGTGTGATGAATAATGGAGAATTAAAACTTGAAAATATTTAAGAATTAATCCTTGAATTTTCAAGGATTAAGCTTTTTTTAATATATTTTTCTTTACAATTCTTAAAAATCAATTTTTCCAAGGAGAAAGAATGAAACTGATGTGCCAGATGTGTAGTATCTAGTGCGTCCTTTGGCTTTACGTTATGTTTCCAAAGGTCCAAAAAGGTGGATAAGGAGATATAATGTGTAGAAAAGTCAAAAAGTTTATTTTTTCAAAACACAACTTAAAATCCTAATTTTCAGTTAAATCTTACAAAACAAAATCTAAACATTAAGATATCTTCTTATCCTTAAATATAATTTTAAGGAGAGAAAATGAATTTACCTGTACTTGATTTAAAGATTTATGAAAAAGACAAAAGTGCCTTTCTTAAAAATCTAAGAGAAGTTACTTCAAATGTAGGTTTTTTTTATCTTATCAATCACGGTATCGATAAAAATTTAAATGAAAAATTATTTAAACTTAGTAAAGATTTTTTCAATCTTCCTAGAAGCTCTAAAGAACTTATTTCCATGGTGCATTCGCCTCAATTTAGAGGTTATACAAGCGAAGGCTTTGAATATACTGCTGGAGAAAAAGATTATAGAGAACAAATTGACATAGGCACAGAAAGAAAAGCTTTAAAATGGGATTTAAATTCGCCTCTATGGCAAAGATTAGAAGGTCCAAATTTATGGCCTGATGAAATTCCTGAACTTAAAGAAATATTTTTAGCTTGGCACGAACAAACAAGAAACGCTTGTTTAAAAATTTTACAAGCATTTGCCGAAGCTCTTGATCTGCCTAGCGATGCCTTTGGCAAACTCTATGGTGAAAATTCTTATGAACATTGTAAAATCATACACTATCCAAAAAGCTCCAAAGATGCCTCTCAAGGAGTAGGACCACACAAAGATGGTGGACTTATTACCTTTGTTTTTCAAGAAGAGCAAAACGGACTTGAGGCTTTCATAGACGATCAATGGATTAGTGTTCCTCCACTTGAAGGTAGTGTTGTGGTTAATATAGGAGAATTTTTAGAATTAGCCACTAATGGTTATCTAAAAGCTACTATACACCGAGTAAATTTAAGCCCTAAAGAGCGCTTTAGTATAGCTTATTTCCTTGGAGTGCAGCTTGATAAAGATATTCCTATTTTTCCATTAAATCCTGAACTTGCCCAAGAAAGCAAGGGCGTAGATACAGATCCAAAAAATCCACTTTTAAGAAATGTTGCTAGCAACTATTTTAAAAGAATGATACGCTCACATCCTGATGTAGCACGCATTTATCACAGTGATTTAATAGAAAAATTCAGTTTCGCATAAAAAGGAGGGAATGATGACTATATTTGTAAAAGCTTTTTGCATAGCAACTCTTTTTACGAGCTTTGCCTGGGCTAATAAAGAACTTAAAGTAGGTTCTTCAGTTGTCCCACATGCAGACATTTTAAAGTTTATCAAACCTACTCTTCAAAAGCAAGGTTATGATTTAAAAATTTACGAATTTAATGATGGGGTGATTCCTAATATTATGGTGGAAAATGGCGAACTTGATGCAAATTATTTTCAGCATGAACCTTATTTGAAAGAATTTAATCAAAGACAAGGCACTCATCTTGTAAAAGTTGCTAGTATTCATATCGAACCTATGGCGGTATATTCTAAAAAACATAAAGAATTTCAACCTAAAACAGGGGCAAGTATATCAATACCTAACAATCCTACAAATGAAAGTCGTGCTTTACGCATAGTAGCAAGTGCGGGATTAATCGAGATTAAAGATAGCGAACTTGTTACGCCTTTGGATATCGTAAAAAATCCTAAAAATCTTAAATTTGTAGAATTAAAAGATGCCCAACTTACAAGAAGTTTAGATGATGTAGATTACTCTCTTATCAATAGTAATTTTGCAATTTTATCGGGCTTAAATCCTATAAAAGATGGGCTTTATACAGAAAATAAATATAGCGAATATGGCAATATCATCGCCGTTAAAGCAGGAAATGAAGAGCTTGATAAAATCAAAGCTTTAGTCAAAGCTTTACAAAGTGATGAAGTTAAAAATTTTATAGAAGAAAAATATCAGGGTGCTTTAATCCCTACTTTTTAATTTAACAACAAAGGAGAACAATATGAAAAATTCAATCATTTCTTACCCAAGAATAGGTGCAAATAGGGAATTAAAATTTGCTATTGAAAAATATTTTAAAGCTCAAAGTTCTAAAGAAGAGCTTTTAGAAACTGCTAAAAATTTAAGAGCTAGACATTGGAAAGATATCCAAAATGCGGGGATTGATTTCATTCCTAGCAATGATTTTTCGTTGTATGATAATGTACTAGATGCGGCTGTGCTTTTTAATATCACTCCAAAACGCTATAAAGATTTAAATTTAGATCCTTTAGATGAGTATTTTGCACAAAGTCGTGGTTATCAAGGAAAAAATGGAGATACCATAGCTCTAGCAATGAAAAAATGGTTTAATACAAACTATCATTATTTAGTACCTGAGTGTGATGATGCAAGTATTATAGCTTTAAGTGGGGATAAAATTTTTAAAGAATACCTTGAAGCAAAAGAGCTTGGCATAGAAACAAAACCTGTTTTAGTAGGAATTTTTACCCTCTTTAAACTCATAGCCTTCAAAGATGAAAATACTAAACAACTCGCTAAAGACAAGCTTTTACAAGCATACATTGAACTTCTTAAAAAGCTTAATTCATTAGGGGTAGCATGGTTAGAACTTGATGAACCTTATTTAGTTTATGATTTAAATCAAGAAGATATTGCTTTATTTGAAGAATTTTACAAAGAACTTTTAAAACACAAAGGGGAAGTTAAAATCTTGCTTCAAAGCTATTTTGGAGATTTAAGAGATATTTATACTAAACTTTTAGAAAGTGATTTTGATGCTTTGGGGCTTGATTTTGTAGAAGGCAAAGAAAGTTTAAATTTAATCCAAAAACATGGTTTTGCTAACGACAAAATACTTTTTGCAGGTATAGTAAATGGTAAAAATATCTATGCTAATGATTACGCAAAAAGCTTAAAACTCATTAAAGAGCTTCAAAAATACGCTCAAAATATAGTTTTAAATACCTCGTGTTCGCTCTTGCATGTTCCTTATAGCACAGAATTTGAAACTAAATTAGATTCAAGTTATCTTAAACTTTTCTCTTTTGCAAAAGAAAAACTTAAAGAATTGCAAGACTTAAAAGCTATCATAAATAGCAATGAAGAAAACCCTCTTTTTAAAGCCAATCAAGAACTCTTTAAAAATATTCCTAATCGTTTAGATGAAAAAGTAAAAGCTAGACTTCAAACTCTAAAAAAAGAAGACTTTGTAAGAAAGCCTGAATTTAAAGAGCGTATCCAAATTCAAAAAGAATTTTTAGAACTTCCTGTTTTACCAACCACAACCATAGGATCATTTCCTCAAAGTGCTGATGTACGCTCTAATCGTCTTGCTTTTAAACAAGAAAAAATTTCAGCACAAAACTATACTGAATTCAATCAACAAAAAATTAAAGAATGTATCCAAATTCAAGAAGAAATAGGACTTGATGTTTTAGTGCATGGGGAATTTGAAAGAAATGATATGGTGGAATATTTTGGAGAAAATTTAAAAGGCTTTTTATTTACTCAAAATGGCTGGGTTCAAAGCTATGGAACAAGATGCGTAAAACCACCTGTAATTTGGGGCGATGTATCACGCACAAAACCTATCACTCTAGCATGGTCTAAATTTGCTCAAAGCTTGAGTAAAAAAATCGTAAAAGGTATGCTAACAGGTCCTGTGACTATACTCAATTGGTCTTTCCCAAGAGAAGACATCAGCCTAAAAGAAAGTACTGAACAAATAGCTTTAGCTTTAAGAGATGAAGTTTTAGATCTTGAAAATGCAGGCATTAAAATCATACAAATTGATGAAGCGGCTCTAAGAGAAAAACTACCTCTAAGAAAAAGCGATTGGCATAGTGAATATTTAGATTGGGCGATTCCTGCTTTCAATCTTGTACATAGCGGAGTAAAAACCAAAACACAAATTCATACTCATATGTGTTATAGCGAATTTAGCGATATCTTAAAAGAAATTGATGCAATGGATGCAGATGTAATATCTTTTGAAGCTTCAAGATCAAATCTCAATCTTTTAGATACCCTAAAAGCTGTTAACTTTCAAACCGAAGTTGGACCAGGAGTTTATGATATACATAGCCCTAGGGTGCCTAGCGTGGAAGAAATAAGCTCAACCATAGAAAAAATTCTTAACAAATTGCCTAAAGAGCAAATTTGGATCAATCCAGACTGCGGACTTAAAACAAGGGGTTATGAAGAAGTTGTAGCTGCTCTTAAAAATTTAGTTATCGCCACACAAAAAATAAGAGAGAAATTATAAGGGGGTTTTATGTGTAGCTTTTCTTTTGAAATTTTTCCACCAAGAAGAGATGAAAATATTAAGAATCTTAATGCAATTTTAGATGATTTAGGACAATTAAGTCCTAACTTCATCAGCGTAACTTTTGGTGCTGGCGGCTCTATAAATTCAAAAAATACCCTAGAAACAGCAAGCTTAATTCAAGAAGAACATAAAATTCCTAGTATAGTGCACCTACCTTGCATTCATTCTAGTAAGGAAAAAATTATAAGCATACTTCAAGAATGCAAAGAAAGACAACTTGATAAATTTCTTGCTTTAAGAGGGGATGTATGTAATGATTTGGAAAAAAGTAAAGATTTTTCTTATGCAAGTGATTTGATCTCTTTTATCCGAAAGCAAGGAGAATTTGAAATTTATGCGGCTTGTTATCCTGAAAAACACAACGAATCTCGAAATTTTATAGAAGATATACACCATCTTAAAAATAAAGTTGATGCAGGCACAGACAAACTCATCACTCAACTTTTCTACGATAATGAAGATTTTTACACTTTTAAGCAAAATTGTGCTTTAGCGGGTATTAATATTCCTATCTATGCAGGAATTATGCCTATTACAAACAAAAAACAAGTATTAAAAATTTCGCAGCTTTGCGGAGCTAAAATTCCACCTAAATTTGCCAAAATTTTAGAAAAATACGAAAACAATACTTTAGCCTTAGAAGATGCTGGAATTGCTTATGCCATAGATCAAATTGTAGATTTGATTACTAGCGGGGTAGATGGAATTCATCTTTATACCATGAATAAATCTAAAGCAGCTATAAAAATTTATGAAGCCGTAAAATATTTATTAAAAGAAGAACTTCACGCTTAAAAATAAAACTTACTTGCTTTTATCTTGATTGATTTTAAGTTTTAATTCATAATTTTCTATAAGACAAACAAAAACTAAAGATAAAAGCAAACCCGGAAGAAGTCCTAAGAAAAAATATAAAAAAGAATGAAATTTAAAAAAGAAAAAAAGTGCGCCAAAAAGCATTAAAGCTAAGGACGCACCTTTGAAGAATTCTAAGATATAAATCAATGACCTTCCTCAACTATCGTTGCACCTGCTAGATAAACATAAGTCAAAATCATAAAAATGAATGCTTGTAAAAATGCCATAAAAGTTAAAAGAACATATGCAGGAAGCGGTGCAATATAAGGCACAAGAGCCAAAATTACCATTAAGAATAAATCATCACCCTTAATATTTCCAAAAAGACGAAAAGATAAAGAAACAACGCGAGAAAGGTGAGATACTACTTCGATAGGAAACATCAAAGGAGCAAGGAATTTAATAGGACCCATAAAATGAGCAAAATATTTTATAAAACCTTGAGTACGAATTCCTTCAAAATGATAATAAACAAATACAATAATAGCCAAAGAAAGTGTTAAATTTAAACTTGCTGTTGGAGCATGAAAGCCTGGTATAATACCGATGATATTACTAAAGAAAACTATAATTCCCAAGGTTGCTACAAGAGGAAGATATTTTCTCGCACCTTTTTCATCTCCCATAGTGTCGCGTCCCATTGACAAAACACCCTCTAAAAACGCTTCACCTAAATTTTGCATACCGCGTGGAACAAGTTGCATAGAACGAGTAGCCATTGAAGCACAAATGACAGCAATCAAAGCTACCAAACCTAAATGAAAAAAATAAGAAAAAGTATGACTTGAGTCAAGTAAAGAACTGAATAAAAATAAATCTTTCATAATTTCCTCGCTATTTTTTTAAACTCTAATTATATTATCATCTTGCTTATATTTTAATGAAAACTAACAAAATATTTACTCCTAATTTAATAAAAAAATAGCTCTAAATTTGTTAATGTTAAAACAAAAAATATAAGGCTTTATAGCAATATCACATCCATTCTAAAACTTGGGCAAGCTCTTTGGCTACAAAGCATTTAAGCCCTACATCTTCTAAAGGTTTAGATGGAATAATAGCATTTTTAAATTTTTGCATTTTAGCTTCTTTTAAACGGGTATCAAGACTAAAAACTTCTCTTATTTCTCCATTTAAACTCAATTCCCCTATAAAAACACAATCCTTACTCAAAGGGCGATTTTTAAAACTAGAAATAATAGCCGCAACCACAGCCAAATCAGCCGCAGTTTCATTTACCCTTACTCCACCGCTAATATTTACAAAAACATCATAATGACCAAGAGGAATTTCTAATTTTCTTTCAAGTAAAGCCAAAAGCATATCAAGACGATTTTTTTCATAGCCTGTGGCACTGCGTTTAGGATAAGAACTCTCGCACACTAGAGCTTGCACCTCTAAAACCAAAGCACGAGAACCCTCCATTACAACACCTAAAGCACTGCCTGAAGTAGCTTTACCTCGCGTAAAAAAACGATTGGCTAAATCTTTTGCACTAATTAAACCCTTAAAAGTCATTTCAAAAATTCCCACCTCGCTTGTGCCACCAAAGCGATTTTTAAAACCCCTTAAAAGCCTGATTTCTTTAGTTGCATCCCCTTCAAAATAAAGCACCACATCGACCATATGTTCTAAAACCCTAGGGCCTGCTATGGCTCCTTCTTTGGTGATATGTCCTATTATAAAAGTGCTGATATTGTAAGTTTTGCTTACTCGCATAAGTTCAAAAGTGATCTCGCGCACTTGAGTGATACTTCCAGCCGCTGAAGCAATTTTGTTTGAATATAAGGTTTGTATGGAGTCGATGATAAGAATTTCATAATTTTTCTTATGCAATTCTTCTAAAATATTTTCAAGACAAAGCTCTGTAAGTAAAAATAAATTAGGAGTATTAGCCTCAAGACGATCGGCTCTTAATTTGATTTGCGCCTTACTTTCTTCTCCACTTACATAAAGAACTTTTTTATTTTTTTTAGCCAAATTAGAAGCAATCTTTAGTAAAAGTGTAGATTTGCCCACCCCAGGGCTACCACCTATAAGTACCAAAGAACCCTCAACAAGCCCTCCACCTAAAACCAAATCCAGCTCATCATCATCAGTGCTACACCTTGAAAAATGCTCGAGCTCCACATCTTCTATACAGATAGCCTCGCTTGCTTTTGTACTTGCTTGTGCGATTTCTTTTAAAACTTTAATTTGTTCAGATTTTAATTCTATAAAACTATCCCAAGAACCACACTCAGGACATTTTCCAAGCCATTTGCTTTGCTGATTTCCGCAAGCTTGACATTCAAAAAGAATTTTATTTTTAGCCATGATACTTTCTTTAAAGAATATTTATTGCAATAATTTTTCACATTATAACAAAAATTAAATTAAAATTTAACAAAAAGTCAAATAAAATTAAGTTTTATATGATTATAATATAAATAAAATAAAAAAGGCTAGAGTATGCAAAAATTACTAAAAGTCGCCCTAATCCAATTTGCTGCAAAATCTTACGAGGTTCAAAACAATCTCGATAAAGCCTTAAAGCTTGCCCATCTTGCATTAGAGCAAGGTGCTAGGCTGATAGTTTTGCCTGAACTTTACGATAGTGCTTGTTGCGTGGAAGATCAAGATGAAAAATTTAGCTTAAATTTACATCAAGCACATCCTAACTTGATGCATTACAAAAATTAGCCAAAAACTATCAAGCTTATATCGTAGCATGTTCTATAGAAAAAGATACCCAACTTTATGATAGTGCTTATATCATTAATCATAAAGGTCTTTTAGGTGTTTATAGAAAAATTTATCTTTGGGGTAATGAAAAAGAAAGATTTGCAAGAGGGGATAAATATCCTATTTTTGAACTTGAATTTGAAAATTTTAAACTCAAATTAGGTTTGCAAATTTGTTATGAAATAGGCTTTAGCGAAGGATCTAGATTTTTAGCGCTTCAAGGAGCTAAAATCATTTGCTTTCCTTCAGCTTTTGGAAAAGCAAGAACTTATGTTTGGGATCTAGCAAGTAGAGCTAGAGCCTTAGAAAATGGTGTTTTTGTCTTAGCTGCTAACCGATCTGGAAGTGAAATTTCTAAGATAAATAATAAAACTTTAACCTTTGCTGGAAAATCAAAAATCATCAATCCTAAAGGAGAAATTATAAAAGAGATCTTAGAAGAAGAAGGTTTTATCGTAGCCGAGCTTGATCTTGAAGAAGTTCAAATTCAAAGACAAAATTTACCTTATCTTAAAGATTTAAATCTCAAATTAAATCAAGAAATATTAACAAGCATCCATCTTAATACAAAGGAGTAAAAATGGCAAAAGAAATTCTAGTTGCTTATGGCGTGGATATTGATGCGGTAGCAGGATGGCTAGGAAGCTATGGAGGTGAGGATTCTCCTGATGATATTTCAAGAGGGCTTTTTGCGGGTGAAGTGGGTATTCCTAGACTTTTAAAACTCTTTAAAAAATATAATATTCCTGCAACTTGGTTTGCTCCAGGACATTCTATAGAAACCTTTCCTGAACAAATGAAAATGATAGTAGATGCAGGACATGAAATAGGTGCTCACGGGTATTCACATGAAAATCCTATTGCAATGAGTGCTAAACAAGAAGAAGATGTTTTGCTTAAAAGTATAGAACTTATAGAAAAAATCAGTGGTAAAAAACCGAGCGGATACGTAGCACCTTGGTGAGAATTTTCAAATATCACCAATGAACTTTTGCTTAAACATGGCATCAAATACGATCACTCTTTAATGCACAATGACTTCACACCTTATTATGTGCGCGTTGGGGATAAATGGACTAAAATTGATTATAGCAAAGATGCCAAAGAATGGATGAAACCTTTGGTGCGCGGACAAGAAACGGATTTGATAGAAATTCCTGCAAATTGGTATTTAGACGATCTTCCTCCAATGATGTTTATTAAAAAATCTCCAAATAGCTTTGGTTTTGTCTCTCCAAGAGATATAGGCCAAATGTGGATAGATCAGTTTGATTGGGTTTATAGAGAAATGGATTATGCTATTTTTCCTATGACTATACATCCTGATGTAAGCGCTAGACCTCAAGTTTTACTCATGCATGAAAGAATTATTGAACATATCAATAAACACGAAGGTGTAAAATGGGTAAATTTAAACGATATGGCGGATGATTTTTCAAAACGCTTTCCAAGAAAAAAATAAATTTGCAAGGCTTTTAGCCTTGTGAATTCAAAAGGATAAAAATGTGTATTTTATGTGGTGAGATGATAAGCACTTTACATTGGAGTGAATTAAATTTTAAAGAAGAAAAACACGAACTTAGCGTAGGTGAAGAACAAAAAGAAAGATTAAGGATAAGACTTAAAAAAGTCAAAATTTTAAATGAAATTTTAGAATTTTATGGATTAAAACTTAAAGAATGGCAAAATTCAAAATACATACTAAGCAATAAAAAAGGGCGTGATATTATCGTTAATGATTTGGGCGATTTGTGGATTAAGGCTAGCGAGCTTGAAAAAAAATCATTTGATGTATTAGATGAAAATCTACTTCATTTTTTAAGAGCTAAACATGGCTAAAATTCCTGTTCATGTTGTTACCGGTTTTTTAGGAAGTGGAAAAACAACCTTTTTAAAAGAAATATTAACCGATCAAGCTCTTAACGATATCGCTCTTGTAAATCAACGAACTAGGGGAAGTTTCTTTAGATCATAAACTTATACAAACAGATTTTATCGAGGAACAAACTTTATTTTTAAATGCAGGTTGTGCTTGCTGCAATAAAAGAGAAGATTTGCAAAAGAAATTTAAAGAATTGCTTGACAATTTTGAAAACAAAGGTAAAAAACCTCAAAGAGTCATACTAGAAACCTCAGGCTTAGCAAATCCTGCACCTATTATCTTTACTTTTCAGAGTGATGTGTTTTTAGCTAACCATTTTGAATTAGCCAATATTATCACTTGTATTGACGCTTTTGAAGGGCTTAATCACTTACAAAATGAAGAAGCTTGCAATCAAATATTAAGCTCTGATTTTTTAATACTTACAAAAAAAGATCTTAATCCTCATACCCAAAGCTTAGAAGAAAAGATAAACACTTTATATCCTAATATACAAATCATAAGCAAAGAAAATTTTAATTTCGATATGCTTTCTAGTCATCATAAAATTCAAAGAGAAATTAAAAATATAGAAATAAAAAGCCATAAAGATGATATAAGTTCTATAACTCTTATTTTTGACAAGGCTATAAATTGGAATATTTTTAGCATTTGGCTTAGCATGCTTTTACATGAACACGGATCAAAAATTCTAAGAGTAAAAGGGCTTATCAATACAGAGGAATCTTATCTAACCAACATTAATGGAGTAGGACATCTGATTTATCATCCTACGCATACTAAAATTTCAAGCCTTAATCATCCTTCGCAATTGGTATTTATAGCGAAAAATTTAAAGCTAGATAGGATTAAGGAATCTTTAGAAATTTTTTAAGGCTTGAACAATTAAATTAATCAAAAACACCCTCTAAAAGTGTGTCTAAGAAATTTTGTGCATTAAACTCTATCAAATCTTGCATTTTTTCACCCACCCCTATATACAAAATAGGAAGTTCTAATTCACGCGCTATACTAAAAAGTGCTCCACCCTTTGCTGTGCCATCAAGTTTAGTAATAATAACTCCATCAAGCTGAACAAGTTCATTAAAAGCCTTAGTTTGTAAAATGCCGGCATTGCCTTGAGTACCATCAAGTACTAAAATTTTTCTATGCGGGGCATGAGGCATAGCTTTAGCCGAAATTCTAACGATTTTCTCTAGCTCATTGGCTAAATTTTTTTGATTTTGCAAACGACCCGCTGTGTCGATGATAACCTTATCAAAACCCTTAGCTCTAGCCTTGCTAATAGTATCAAAAGCAACCGCCGAAGGATCATGACCTTGTTGGGTTAAAACTATATCCACCCCTACTTTTTCAGACCAAAGTCTTAGCTGCTCTATCGCCCCTGCCCTAAAAGTATCACAAGCGCCTAAAATCACTTTTTGACCTTGGCTTTTGTATAAATTAGCAAGCTTAGCTATACTCGTGGTTTTACCCGCGCCATTTACCCCTAAAATAAGCTCCACAAAAGGCTTTTCATCTAAAAATTCTTTATTTTCATAAAGAAAATAAGAACCCATCACACGCTTTAAATCTTCTTTTTTAACCTCATCACTGGGTGGTAAATAATAAATGATTTCTTCTACGATCTCATATGCCACATCTGCTTCAAGTAAAATTTCCTCTAGTAAATCTTTAGTAATTTTTTTATTTTCACCTTTAACACCCACTATACTTTCAAGGGTTTTTGCAAGTCCTTTTTTAAAAAAATCAAACATTAAAGTATCGCCTTTTGTATATCAATTTCTAACATTTCTTCTGGAATCAATCCTAAGTATTGATTTACAAGCTGAGAGTTTTTATCATATAAAAACATAGTAGGAATTCCATTAACTCCGCCTAAAATTTTAGCTAAAAGATAATTATTTTCACCATTGGCTATTTTATATAAAATCTGATTTTTTTGAGCAAAAGCTCTAAGCTCCTCATCACTCTTATCTTCAAGTAAAACACCCACTATATTAAACTGCTCTTCATATTTTTCTTGAAGCTTATTAAGATGCGGAATCTCTGCAATACAAGGGGAACACCAAGTAGTAAAAAACACAAACAAAGTTGCTTTATCCCCATCAGCAAAATTTAAATTTTCATTATCTTTTTTTATAAAAATTGAATTTCCGTCTATTAAATTGAGATTAAATCTCAAGTTCTCACTTTGACTTAAGCTTGATTGAACGCTTGCATTCATATCACTTTGATCTTTTTCTTTATCATTGCTACAAGCAACAAAAAAACCCAAGAGTAGAGCTAATGTAAATACTTTTTTAATTTTCATTCTATCATTTTCCTTAGTATCTTCGTAAAAAATGTTAAAATTATATCATAGTTAAGATAATAATTTTTAAAAAGGCACACAATGCAAAAAACATCTTTTAGAGCTTTGCAAAAAAACCGTCTCGCGCAACACAAAAAACTTAAATTCAAACAAGATTTCATAGTGTTTAAGGAATGTTTTAACTTGATTAAAAAAACAAAAGCGAAAAATATTCTAATTTTCATTCCTTTAGGATATGAGCCAAATTTACTCAAATTTAGACATATTTTTAGTAAAAATCATAAACTTTTTGTCCCATTTATGCAAGATAAAAGTTTAAAAATTGTAAAATTAAGATTACCTTTTGTTAAAAAAAGGTTTAGGGTATTAGAACCCATGGACTCCTTTTTGAAAACTAAAATTGATATAGCTATCATACCCGTGATAGGAGTAGATAGAGAATTAAAAAGAATAGGACATGGGCAAGGTTTTTATGATAGATTTTTTGAAAATTTAAACTATAAACCTCTTGTAATTTTTGCTCAAAGTATCAATGCTATAAGTGAAAAAAAATTAACCCAAGAGCATGATATTGCGGGTGAATTTTATATCAACCCTTATAAAAAATACTACAAGAAAGACAACAAATATGATAGAATCACTTATCGCACTTATAACCGCTATAGTCGGTCTTGGAATAGGATATTTAGTTGCAAAAAAAATCAATGATGCTAAATATGAAATTTTTGTTGAGCAAGCAAAAGCGAAAGCAAAAGCTATAGAATACGAAGCTGAACTGATTTTAAAAGATGCCAAAAATTCAATCCTTAATGCCGAACTTGAAGTGAAAAAAAAATACGAGGATAAAACTCACAAAATTCAAAAAGAATTCAATCAAAAATTTGATGAACTATCCAAAAAAGAGCAAAAACTTCAACTTCAAGAAGAAAGCTTAAAAGAAAATCAAGAAGAATTATTACGCTCTAAAAAACAAATGCTTGATTTAGAATCAGATGCTGACAAGCTTAAAAAACAATACCAAACAAAACTCAATGATGTTTTAAATATTTTAGAACATTCAGCAGGGCTCACTCAAGATGAAGCAAAAAATATCATTCTTGAAAAAGTAGAAGAAAACTCACGCAATGAAATTGCTCATATCGTTAGGAGATATGAAGAAGAGGCTAGAAATGAGGCTAAAAGAAAGGCAAATTACATCATAGCACAAGCAACCTCTCGTTTTGCAGGAGAATTTGCTGCTGAAAGACTTATTAATGTTGTCAACATCAAAAACGATGAGTTAAAAGGGCGTATCATAGGCAAAGAAGGACGCAATGTTAAAACCTTAGAAATGGTTTTAGGAGTAGATATCATCATCGATGATACACCTGGAGCTATCATAGTAAGTTGCTTTAATCTTTATCGCCGTGCTATTGCAACTAAGGTGATTGAACTTTTAGTAGAAGATGGAAGAATTCAGCCTGCTCGCATAGAAGAAATTCACGAAAAAGTATGCAAAGAATTTGATAATGCTATTTTAGAAGAAGGTGAAACTATACTGATGGACTTAGGGCTTTCTAAGGTCCATCCAGAAATCACCAAACTTATAGGAAAGCTTAAATACCGCGCAAGCTATGGACAAAATGCTTTAGCACATTCTTTAGAAGTAGCTCATTTGGCAGGAATCATCGCTGCTGAGTGTGGAGGGGATGAAAATTTAGCACGACGCGCAGGAATTTTACACGACATAGGCAAAGCTTTAACGCATGATTTTGAAGGCTCTCATGTAGACTTAGGAGCAGAACTTTGCAAACGCTATAAAGAACATCCTGTGGTTATTAATGCTATTTATGCTCACCATGGACATGAAGAAGCTACAAGCATAGAATCAGCAGCCGTTTGCGCAGCCGATACGCTCAGTGCTGCAAGACCGGGTGCTAGACGCGAAGTCTTAGAAGCTTTCTTAAGAAGAGTAAGCGAGCTTGAAGAGATTGCTAAAAGCAAAGAAGGTATTAAAAATGCTTATGCGATTAATGCGGGAAGAGAAATTCGTGTCATTGCAAATGCAAAACTTGTAAATGATGATGAAAGCGTGCTTTTAGCCAAAGAAATAGCTGCTGAAATTCAAGAAAAAATGCAATACCCTGGAGAAATCAAGGTAAATGTCATACGCGAACTAAGAGCCATAGAATACGCCAAATAAGAGAGCTAATATGCAAGATATGATAGATACCTTACTAAAATACGGCTATATAGTTTTATTTTTCTATTCTTTAGGTGGTGGAATGGTAGGAATTTTAGCCGCTGGAGTTTTAAGCTCTCAAGGAAAAATGGATTTGGCTTTATGTATAAGCATAGCTTTTGTGGCTAATACTTTGGGTTCTACCTTGCTTTTTATACTTGGAAAATACTACAAAAAAGATATTATGCCTTATTTTAAAAACCATCGCCGAAAACTTGCACTTGCCATGATGAAAACTAAACAACATGGGGTTGTTTTACTTATAACTCAAAAATTTGTCTATGGTTTAAAAACCTTTATCCCCATAGCTGCAGGCATAGCAAAATATAAATTTATTAATTTTTTCATCATCAATACTTTTGCTAGTTTACTTTGGGCAGTGCTTTTAGGATATAGCGCTTATGCATTTGGTTTTGCCATAGAAGCAATTTTTAATAAGTTAAGCTCTTATCCTTATATTGCACCTTTATTTTTAATCGTATTGGTTGGAATTATTTGGTTTTATTTGGCTAAATTTTCTAAAAAATAATGTCTTTTTGGAATTCTTTATATCTAAACCTTAAAGAATTCCGTTATTTATTTTTATTTGGCTTTATTGTTTTTGTTTTTAATATATTTTTAGAATATAATCATTTTTTAAACCTTAAAGAAAAGAAACATTATCTAGTAGAAAATGCCTTGCTTTTACAGTATTATCCAAAACATAATAAAAACAATAAAAAATACTGGGTTTTAAAACTTAAAACAAAGGATTTTATCCTTTATACTACAAGCTTTAAGGATTTAAATTTAAGCAAAAATCAGCTTTTGAATTTAAAAATAATCACAAATAATATTTCCTTTAAGGATTATCTTGGAAAAAGCTTTTATGCTCCTAGCTATGGTTTTGAAGTATTAGGATATCTTAAAAACAATGCTCTCATTTCTTATTTTTTAAACCAACATACAAATGAAAAAATACAAGAATTTTACGGAGCTTTATTTTTTGCCCTACCCATCTCCTCAGAACTTAGAAACGATGTTAATCATTATGGTGTTGCTCATTTAATAGCAATCAGTGGTTATCATATAGGTTTACTTTTTACTTTGGTATTTTTTATACTCGCACCCTTGTATAGTTTTTTTCAAAAAAGATATTTTCCCTATAGAAGCTTACGCTTTGATTTAAGCATTTTTATTTTTATCTTGCTTTTTGCTTATGCTTATCTTATAGGCTTTGTGCCTTCTTATGTTCGTTCTTTAATCATGGCTCTTTGGGGTTTTTATCTGCTTTGTAAAAATATCAAAATTCTAAGCTTTTTTACCCTTTTTATAAGTATATATCTTTGTATAGTCCTTTATCCTAGGCTTTTATTGAGTATAGGATTTTTCTTTTCTTGCCTAGGAGTTTTTTATATTTTTTTATATTTGCACCATTTTTCAAAATTATTTAACAATTTCTTAAATATCATCTTAGTGAATATATGGACATTTTTTTGTATGATTACTCCTGTGCTTTATTTCTTTCCTCTTATCAGCTATCAGCAATTCCTAGCCATTATTTTGAGTGGAATTTTTATAGTCTTTTATCCTTTGGTTTTATGTTTGCATTTTATAGCACATGGAAATCTTTTAGATCCTGTATTGATTGACTTTTTTAATCTTAAATTTTATGCTTTAAATATTAAAATACCAACTTGGGCTTTAATATCCTATCTCATACTTTCTTTCATAGCTATGCGTTATAGAATTTTAGCTCTTTTTTGTATTTTTGCGAATTTTATCCCCTTTATCATGATTGTGATTTAAAAAATAATAAATTTTAATCCCAAAAAGATAAACAATCCAAGAAATATAAATCCAAATAAAGAAAAAAAGTATAGTAGAAAAAGAACCATAAACACTGGCATAAGTTTTATTATAAACTATATAATACACAAACAAATTCTTTCCTATATACCAAATAGCTCCCGCCGCAAAAGAAACGAATATCAAGCTTTTAAGAGTTCCTTTTTGAATAGAACTTGAATAAGATATAAAAAACAAACCCCAAATGATCACAAAAGGCAAAATTTCAAAAAAATTAAAACCTATTTTATAATCATCCAAAGCTTGCTGAATCAAACCCGATATATAAAAACTAAGTCCTAAGCCTAGTGGGACAAGAGTTAAAAGCGTCCAGTAAGAACTAATACTTTGCCAAAGTCCTTTTGGCTCGCTTTTTGTAATGCGATTGATTACAAAATCATAGCCTGAAAAAAAAGCCAAAGAAGTAAAAGTCATCGCTATAAGACCCACTATACCCAAATTTACACTATTATTTAAAAATGTGTCAAGATAAGCAGCAACTATATCTTGCTGTGCAGGTATTAAAAAAGCAAAAATGATTTGCTTGGCTTTTTCATAATAAGCCTTAAAACTTGAAATTTGTGTAAAAACAGAAAAACACACAAACAAAATCGGTATCAAAGATAAAATAGTATAAAAACTAAGCGCTGCGGCATAATTTAAAATTTCTTTATCTCGCAAATTGGATAAAATAGCAAAAATTCTCTTCAATCTTTTCCTTTTTAAAGCCCCATTTTAAAAGGATTGAGAATATTATTTGGGTCAAAAGCTTTTTTAATATTTCTCATTAAATTCATTTCGACATCAGAAAAAGCTAATTTCATAAAAGGAGCCTTAGAAAGTCCTATTCCATGCTCTCCACTTAGAGTTCCTCCAAGCTCCACAGTAAGCTTAAATACCTCTTCTACTGCTTCATAGCCTTTTTTTACTTGTTCTTCATCATTTTTATCAGGAACCATAACATTAGTATGCACATTTCCATCACCAGTATGACCAAAACAAGGAATTTTAAAACCGTATTTTTTAGAAATTTCATCTATACCTTCAAGTAAAGCGGGAAGTTTTGACCTTGGGACAGTAATATCTTCATTTAATTTTAAAGTCCCATACATAGCTATACTTTGAGAACAATTTCTTCTAGCAAACCAAATATCTGCTGCTTCTTGCTCATCTTTGGCTATTTTAAACTGACTTGCTCCTGCGTCTAAAAAATGCTCTCCTAAAATTTTCAAATCTTCATCAATAGCTTCTTTTACATTGCCATCTACATCAGCAATCAAAATAGCCCCTGCATCCACAGGCAAACCTTTGCTAAATTTACTTTCTACTGCTCTAATGCTAAGATTATCTAAAAATTCCATAGATACAGGATTAACCCCACTTGCAAGACTCTTATAAACTGCATTCATAGCGCTTTTTACACTTGGAAAAATTCCAAAAGCTGTTTTCTTGAATTTAGGCAAGGCAATAAGCTTTAAGGTAAGCTCACTTAAAACCGCTAAAGAACCCTCACTTGCGATCAAAATGCCTGCGAGATTATATCCTGCAACATCTTTGATGGTGCGCTTACCCGCACGAATGATTTCTCCACTTGGCAAAACAGCTCTTAAAGCCATAACATAATCTTTAGTAATGCCATACTTTGCAGCTCTCATACCTCCAGCATTTTCACTTACATTGCCTCCTAAGCTAGAATACTCCATGCTAGCAGGATCAGGCGGATAAAAAAGTCCATGCTTGGCCACTTCTCTTTGTAAATGTATATTAATCACACCTGGTTGCACTACTGCGACTAAATTTTCAAGATCGATTTCTAGAATTTTATTCATATGTTTTTCAAAGCTTAAAATCAAACCTCCATTAACAGCCAAAGCTCCTCCTGTAAAACCCGAACCCGCCCCACGAGGAATGATAATGATATTATTTTCATTACAAAATTTTAATATTTTAGAAATATCCTCCTCGTTTCTTGGAAACAGCACCCCATCGGGCAAATAATGCTTTTTTGTAGCATCATAACTATAAGCACGCTTATGAATATCATCAAAATAAGCATTTTCACTACCTAGAAGTTTTATAAAATATTGTTCAAATTCTTTTTTCATTGGCTTACCTTAGGAATATTAATTAAAGCATCATAATATCTATAATAATTACCCACTTCTTGGGAATTAAAATCAAAAAAATTACTTTTATAACCACCTATACGAGAATAAAAAGGAAGCTGTATAGTGCTTGGTTTAGGTATAGTTAATTCATAAAGCTCACTAAAATCTTGACAATCAACTATCTTTGCCTTATCCTCTAAAGCAAAAATCAAAATTCCCACAGCATTATCGGCACAAAATTTTCTAAAATCACTACGCTTTGGGGCAAGAGATGAAGAGCGGATAAGTTGTGCTCCTAGCATATCAATATGAGTAAAATAAATTTCTGGAAAGCTAGATACAAGCTCATTATAAGTTTGTTCATCTGGAGCAATCGCTAAACCTCTATCATAAAGAAAATTTAAAACCACCTCATCACCCTTTTGTGGTACAACATTTGGCAAAGGTAAGGCATCTTGCTCAAGATCAGCAAAAACACTGAATTTTAATTTTGCCAAACCCTTTTCTTTAGCTATAACACTAGCTCTTGCTATAATGCTTTTTGAAGTTTGAAAACGCTGTATAACAACACCGCTTGAATTTAATTTTATATCAGGACTATCTTTAACATAACCATAAATATCTTCAACCTTTAAAAGTTCCATTTTTACAGGCTTTAAATTTAAATCTATTGCAAAAAGACTCATACTTAAGCTTAAAATAAATGCTAGAAATTTAAGCAAACTAACTCCTTAAAAAATCAATTTAATGTATTATAATCCTTTTTTGTTAAGCAATTGTAAGAATTATAAAGTAAAATATAGCTTTTAAAAATTTAAAAATCCTCGAAAAAATAAGGTCTTTATATGAAAAAACTCTTACTCTTATTTGCATTTGTTATTCAAAGTTTTGCCGCACTTAGCGTTGAAGAACTTACTTGGGATAATGGCGATACTTTGCTTAAATTCTTGCAAAGAAATTCTATCCCTATATCGCTTTATTATGGGCTTGATAGAGAAGATCAAGAACTTGCCTCTGATATAGCTTATAAAGTAAAATACCAAGTTTTAAAAGATGAAAATAATAATATAGAACAAGTTTTAATCCCTATCAGTGATGATTTACAAATTCATATTTATAAAGATAAAAACAATCAATACACCCTTGCCTTTTCTCCTATTTCTTATCAAAAAGAAGATAGAATTTTACATTTGACAATCAAAAGTTCAGCCTATCAAGATGTTTATGAAGAAAGCGGTAGCAGTACTCTAGCTCGTGCTATGGTGCGCTCCTTTCGAGGAAGTGTTAACTTTCGCAATATCCAAAAAGGCGATAAGGTTACTCTTTATTATGAGCAAAAAAGACGCATGGGAAAACTTTGGGGGGATATTGCTATAAAAATGGCTGTAGTAGAAATTAACAAAAATGCACAAGAAGTATTTGCTTTTAATGATATTTTTTACAATCGCGATGGAAAAGAAGTGGAAGCTTTTTTATTAACCAAACCTGTAAATTATACAAGAATATCATCAACTTTTAGTACTGCAAGATATCATCCTATACTCAAACGCTATCGTGCACACCTTGGTATAGACTATGCAGCGCCTACTGGAACACCTGTAAAAAGTGCAGGCAAAGGGACAATCACTTTTGTAGGCACTAAAGGAGGATATGGAAATGTCATACAAGTAAAGCATGATTCAGGCTATATGACTTTATATGCTCATTTAAGTCGTTTTGCAAAAATTAAGAAGGGCCAAAAAGTAAATCAAGGTCAACTCATTGGCTATGTAGGTTCAACAGGCATGAGTACAGGCCCACATTTACATTTTGGTGTTTATCTAAACAATAAAGCTATCAATCCTGCTTCAGTAGTTAAAATCGCTAAATCAGAGCTAAGCGGAAAAGCCAAAGAAGAATTTAAAAGCACTATAGCAAAATATGAAGGAATTATAAACGAAGCCTTAGCTGCTAATAAGCCAAATCCTCCTAAAGAAGAAGATTTTGAAAATTATATAGAATTTTAAGGATTGCTAAGCAAAGCCTTATCTTTAGCTTCTATCAAGGAATTAAGAAGAGCTATAAGCTCTTCTCTTTCTTTGCTTTCTATCTCTTTAAATTCAGCATTAACAAGCTGATTTACTAAAGCTTCATTAAGCAAATCCCCATCCCCAAACTCTCTAGCTTTTTGAATAATTTTTAATACTCTTAAATCTTTTTTTTCATACATCAATCAACCCTTTAGATAAACCACACTCACAAAGCGTTTTAAAGTCTTATCGCGACGATAAGAGTAAAATGTCTTATCGTCAAAACTACAAATATTACTGTCGATAATATTTTTAATACCTAAATTTTGAGCCTGAAATTTTACCAAAGCTTTTAAATCAAGTTTTCTTTCATCTAAAAAATCTTTAAATTCTACTCTTGCAAATTCTAAAATTTCTCCATCTATTTCATAGTTTTTAGCACAAATACTAGGCAAGATAAAAAGATGAAATTTCTGCATGTCTAAATTAGGATTTTTTGTATAAATTTTATCCACACACTCTTTTAAAATATTTTCAAAACTCCCTTTTCTTCCTGAATGAAGTGCTGCTATAGTGCCACTTTCATGCCATAAAATCAAAGGCAAACAATCAGCACTTAAAACACAAAGTGCGGTATTTTTCTCTATACTTATCAAACCATCGCAACTTAGATTTTTTAAATTCTCATCATAAATTTCAACTTTACTGGAATGAATTTGATCCATAAAAACACATTTTTCAATATCCTTAAAACCCAAATGAGAAAATAAATTTTCTTTATGAACTTTAGCTCTAAAGATATTATAGTCTTTATTATAAGCGCAAAAAACACTGACTTTTTGATTATCTAGTAAAGATAAGTAATTCTCTCCACTTCTTCCCATGATAGTCCCTTATCCTTATCTTGCATTTGTGCATAAATATAACGAGCAAGCAAATCGCTTTCTATATTGATTTCTCGGCCTATTTTATATTCTTTAAAAAGTGTTTCCTTAAAAGTAATAGGTATAATGGTTAATCTAACGCCATTTTCTATAATTTCATTGATCGTAAGACTAACCCCATCTATACCTATACTGCCTTTTCTTGCCATAAATTTCATTGCTTCTTTAGGCAAGCTTACATAAAAATCAATTCCATTTTCATCTTTTTCAATCTTTTCAAGCTTCCCGATAAAATCGATATGTCCTTGCATCAAATGTCCATCTATCCTATCTCCATACCTTAAAGCAGGTTCTATATGCACCTTATCTTTTAAATTCTGCACAGCTATGTGCTTGCGACTCTCGTGTGAAAGTTCGAGTTCAAAACCATCACTATGAAGTTTAGTCACGCTCAAACAAGCTCCATTAACAGCTACACTATCGCCCAAATTAGGGCGATAACTTGCCTTTAAATTCAAAACATTATTTTGATAAGATTTAACCTTAGCAATCTCTCTTATAAGTCCGTTAAACATTATTTAACCTTAAAAAATTTTATTCAATAATTTATTGATACCCTCATCCACTTTTTCTCCTGCTTTTTGAACTCCATCTTGGGCTTTATCGCCTACAATATTTTTAATGGAATTTACTACACTACCCGCTTCAAGTTTAACTTGGGGCTTTTGTGTTGTTCCTGTTATATTGCCTTTAAAATTGGCTCTATCTATCTTGATATCAAAAGGCAAATTCAAGCTTCCGCTTTTAGAATTCAGCATACCTGAAGAAACAAGGACATAAGAACGATCCGCTTGCATATTTAAATCAAGCTTGATATTTTCTTTGTTAATAAGCGCTTTAGCATTGGCAGTATGAAAAACATCAGTAGTGATATCTTTTAAGGTAATAAGCTTAAGAGCTGCAGTGATAGCATTAGGTTTAAGCTTACCCTCTTTCATATCTGCATTAACCTCTCCTTGCTCGCTTATAAGATTATACTTAACTTCTAAATTTGCCTTGCCTTGATATATATCTATAAAATCAAGTCCACTTGCCAAAGTACTTAAATCCACTCCCTCTAACTTTGCATTTAAAATATTATTTTTCAAAGTACTATCAAGTTTTCCTTCAAATAAATTTTTACTCAATGCAGTAAAATTTAAAGTTTTATCAAAACCAATTTTTCCATTAAAACTCGCCTTTCCTTTGAGTTTTTTATCGAGTAAAAAACCTAGCTTTGAAAAATCAGCAATATCTAAAACATAATCCGAATTTAACACCATTTTGTTAATGACAAATTTTCCTTTAAAATTACTAAGATTAGCCAAAGAAGAATTTAAAACACCCTCAAAATCAGCGATATTATTTTTTAAATCTGCTTTGATATTTAAATCATAATTTGTATTGCTTGGAAATTTTTTATCCATTATCTGACTTAAAACTACAGCATTTAAAATACCTTTAGCTTCTGCATTTATCTTGCCATTAAGATTGTTAAAATTTATATCATCTAAACGCGCTTTAGCATTAACTATCCCGCTTGCATAATTTGGCATACCTACAATAGTAAAAACCTTGGAAAGATCAAGCTTGTTTATATCTAAGTCTAATTTTTTTCCATTAGAATTTGCCTTGATTAATCCACCTGCTATATTTGCATTAGCATTTAAATTCTGAATTTGAGCGCCTATAATATGCGCTTTTGCGTTAAGTTCTGCCTTGCCTTGTAAATTTTGCCCAGCTATAGCATTAAATTGAGATAAATCATCAATAAAAACATTTAAGTCTGTGTTTAATTCTGCATTTTTAAGATTGTAAGTTCCATCAAGTTTTTTAATATTGAGCAAATTAGACGCTAAAAGCGCATTATAAGATATATTGCCATTTTTAGCTTTAGCTTTGGCATCAAGACTAAAATTTGTATTTGGAAGATCGAGCTTGGCTATTTTTTTAATTTCAGCACTATTTAATTTTGCATTATTGATTTTTACATCTGCATCAAAATTTGCAAAATCCAATCCCTCGCTTACAAGATTTGCATTTAAATTTCCAGAAACAATGCCACCATAACCTATAAGAGCTAGTATTTTTTCCAAGCTAGCATTGCTTGCATTAAGATTTAATTGATTGTTTTTTAAATTTGCCTTCACTTCTCCGCCAAGCCCTATAACATTAGCATTTAAACCAGTTAAAGCATTATTAGCCACACTCGTATCACCCTTTACTCCTAAAGATCCATTTAGCTTTGTTTTTGTAAGCTTTTCAAGTTTTGCAAGATTAGGGACTGATAGATCAAAATCCGTATTTAGGGTATTTTGAATAAGATTATAAAGGGTTTTTTGAGTTTGTAAAGTTAAATAACTATTATAAATTTTACTCACTGTGTGGACTGTATCATCTTTAATATTTGCTAAAATTTCAGCTTTAAGATTGGAATTTTCAGGTAAATCTATATTAAATTCTTTTTTGATTTCTGCATAATTTATATAAGTATTATCAAGTTTAATGATAGCATTTCCATCAGGTTTTAAATCTTTAGCGGAAATTTTACTTGCTATATCTATGGTTCCTTTAGCCAAATTTCCTCGTCCAAAAAGTGCGAGCAATTCAGAAATTTGAAGATCGTTAGCGCTTAAATTTAAAGCAATAGGAAAATAATTATAAACTCTTGCATCTAAAAGCACATTAGAGCCAAACAAATACCCCTTGCCATTGATCATAAAATCACTCGATTTTCCATTAATCTTCCCTGAAAAAGCCAAATTTTGATTCAAATTTAAACCTAAATTTTTAGCATAATTTTTATCTAAATTGATGATATAATCAAGATCAAAACCGAGCTTAAAAAGACTCAAATTTCCTTCTAGTTTTAAATCAGCCATATTAGCCAAATTTGCCTCAATATCAAGACTTGAAAAACGCAGAGTAAACTGAGTGATATTGGCATCAAGACCTGTACTTTGCTTGATTTTATCTTGGATAAAATTTGCGACTATATTATTACCAAAGCTAGTAAAAAGCAGAGTATAAAATGCTATCAAAAGCACTACAATAAAAACCACTATTCCATAAAGAATTTTCTTCATTTAAACATCCTTTAGTTTTTTTAATTAATTATCTTTAGTCTTATTAACTAAAGTTTTATAAATATTTTTACTCAAAGTATTGACAAAATTCATTTTTTATAGTATGATATTATCACTCAAAATTAAAGAGTGCTAAAAATCAATATTTTTAAGGATGGACAAAATGAATTTTCAACCTTTAGGAAAGCGTGTTTTAGTAAAACGCGTAGAAGAAACTAAAACAACAGCCTCAGGCATAATTATACCAGATAATGCTAAAGAAAAGCCTTTAATGGGTGAAGTAGTAGCAGTAAGTAAAGAAATCACTGATATTGCAAATGGTGATAAAATCGTGTTTGCTAAATACGGTGGAACAGAAATTAAACTTGATAATAATGAATATTTAGTTTTAAATTTAGATGATATCTTAGGAATTTTAAAATAATTTATAAAAAAGGATAAAAAATGGCAAAAGAAATTATTTTTTCAGATGAAGCAAGAAATAAACTTTACGAGGGCGTTAAAAAACTTAATGACGCAGTAAAAGTAACTATGGGGCCAAGAGGACGCAATGTTTTAATCCAAAAAAGCTTTGGTGCTCCAAGCATTACTAAAGATGGCGTAAGTGTTGCTAAAGAAGTAGAACTTAAAGATAGTCTTGAAAATATGGGTGCTTCACTCGTAAGAGAAGTAGCGAGTAAAACAGCTGATCAAGCAGGCGATGGAACAACTACTGCAACGGTTTTAGCTCATGCAATTTTCAAAGAAGGTTTAAGAAATATCACAGCAGGTGCAAATCCTATCGAAGTAAAACGCGGTATGGATAAGGCTTGCGAAGCTATAGTAGCAGAACTTAAAAAACTTTCTCGCGAAGTAAAAGATAAAAAAGAAATTGCACAAGTTGCTACAATTTCAGCCAACTCTGATGAAAAAATCGGAAATTTAATTGCTGATGCTATGGAAAAAGTAGGCAAAGATGGTGTTATCACTGTTGAAGAGGCAAAATCAATCAATGATGAATTAAATGTAGTTGAAGGTATGCAATTTGACAGAGGTTATTTAAGCCCTTATTTTATCACTAATGCAGAAAAAATGACAGTAGAGCTTTCAAGCCCTTATATCCTGCTTTTTGATAAAAAAATTGCAAATTTAAAAGATTTATTGCCGGTTTTAGAACAAATTCAAAAAACAGGCAAACCACTTTTAATTATCGCTGAAGATATTGAAGGCGAAGCGCTTGCAACTTTGGTTGTAAATAAACTTCGCGGTGTTCTTAATATTTCAGCAGTAAAAGCTCCAGGTTTTGGCGATAGAAGAAAAGCTATGCTTGAAGATATAGCGATTTTAACAGGCGGAGAAGTGATTTCTGAAGAACTTGGAAGAACTCTTGAAAGTGCGACCATACAAGATCTTGGACAAGCTTCTAGTGTAATCATTGATAAGGACAATACAACCATAGTAAATGGCGCAGGTGAAAAAGCAAATATCGATGCAAGAGTAAACCAAATCAAAGCACAAATTGCTGAAACAACCTCAGATTATGACAGAGAAAAATTACAAGAAAGACTTGCAAAATTAAGCGGTGGTGTTGCAGTTATTAAAGTAGGTGCAGCAACTGAAACTGAAATGAAAGAGAAAAAAGATCGTGTTGATGATGCTTTAAGCGCTACTAAAGCAGCAGTTGAAGAAGGTATAGTAATCGGTGGTGGTGCAGCGCTTATCAAAGCAAAAGCTAAAATCAAACTTGATCTACAAGGTGATGAAGCAATCGGCGCAGCTATCGTTGAAAGAGCTTTAAGAGCACCTTTAAGACAAATTGCTGAAAATGCAGGATTTGATGCAGGTGTAGTTGTAAATAGCGTAGAAAATGCTAAAGATGAAAACACAGGATTTGATGCTGCAAAAGGCGAATATGTTAATATGCTTGAAAGTGGAATTATCGACCCTGTTAAAGTAGAAAGAGTAGCTTTACTCAATGCAGTTTCTGTAGCTAGTATGCTTTTAACCACAGAAGCAACAATTAGCGAAATTAAAGAAGATAAACCTGCTATGCCAGATATGAGCGGTATGGGAGGAATGGGTGGCATGGGAGGAATGATGTAAGCCCTTCTTTGCCATCAATAGTCAGCAGTCTTTGCTGACTATTTTTTAAAAACTTCAAATTCTGCAAAAAATCATTTAGTTTTTATCTATTTTCAAATTTTATTTTTATTCCAAGTCAATTTAAAAATACTACCTTCATTTTCTACTGATTCGCAAATGATTTTAATATCATTATCATCGCAAATCTTTTTCACCAAAGAAAGCCCTATGCCAAAACCTCCTTGATCGGTATTAAATCTCGCATATCTATCAAAAATATGCTTAAGATTTGGTTTTGAAATTCCACAACCTGTGTCTGCGATACTTAAAAAACCTGTTTTTAACTCTATCGAAATTTCCCCACCTTTTTTGTTGTATTTGATTGCATTACTTAAAAGATTATCTATGAGTTTAGAAATTTGGTTTTTAGAAGCGAAAATACTTGCTTGATGCAAATTAAGCTTTAGACTGATTTTCTTTTGCTCAAAAAATATTTTAAAATATTCTAGCCTTTCTTCAATCAATGCTTTTAGGTCAAGTTCTTGTTTGTTAAGCTCTAAGGTATTGGGAAAATTATAAAAAACAAGATCTGAATACACTTGAGATAAACTTTTTGCAGCTAATTTTATCCTTGTGAATTTGGTATTATGCTCTAGTTTTTGATTTTCAAGTTGTTCTATACTCATCAAAATTACACTTAAAGGGGTGTTAAGCTCATGGGTTGAATCTTTGATAAACCGATTAAGAGTGATAATCTTATCCTCTAGTGGCTTTAGGGCAATTTTTACTAAAATATAAGCTATCAAACCCAATATGCAAAAAGCCATAATAGCAAAAGAAAAAACCTTTATTCTAATCCAAATAAGATCCTTTTTAACATCCTCACCTTGAATTAAAATTTTCAATCCACTTTCAGTATTTGCATTATCTTCATTTGTATGTTTTAAAAAATAATTATCTGTATTCATACGATCAAGAAAAAATACTTTTCCATCGTAAATTCCCCTGCCCTTAAGTTCAACCTTTGCTTTTCTAAAATCAAAATCCAAATTATCAAAAATAGCTTGTTTTTTATCAAAAATAGCAAATTTAAGTCCAGTACTTTGAGCAATATTGCTAGCACTTTCATTCATAGGAACAAAACGAGAATTTAGGATATTTATAATGATATTTCTATGATTTTCTCTTAAAGAAGTACCTTTTACAACCACTAATTCTTCATATAATTTTTGATACCATAAGGTAAAAAAGATTGCTAAAAAAATACCCGTAGTAGTTAAATAAATCAATAAAATTTGCCTAATGACTTTTTTAGCCATAGCAATATCCTCTACCCCTTTGATTGATAATTTTTTCTTTTCCTAATATTTTGCGTAAATTTTTAATATATGCTCTTAAACTAAGCTCGCTAGGTTCTTCATCATACTCCCAAAGCTCTTCAAAGATTCTTTCTGTACTTAAAAAATTATTTTTATTTTTTAAAAGCAAAGATAATAGCTTGATCTCTTTACTGGGTAGAGTTAAAGCCTTATCAAAATGATAAAGAATTTGTGAGGTAAAGCTGAATTTAAACCCATTCCCCAAATCTTCATAATCTTCATTTTTATGAGAAAAAGCTCTCTTTAACAAAGCTTGAATACGAATTGAAAGTTCTGCAAGCTCAAAAGGCTTGCGTATATAATCATCACAACCTGCATTATAACCCTCTTTCAAATCTTCTGTCGTATTTAAAGAAGTCATAAAAATAGCTGGAGTTTGTTTTCCACAAGCTCTTAATTCTTTTAATAAAGAAAATCCATCACCCAAAGGAACCTTAACATCTAGTATCCACAAATCAAAATGTTTTTCATAAGCAAGTCCTAAAGCTTCTTTAGCATTGGTGCATAAATAAACTTCATAACCCTCATCGATTAAAAATTCTTCTATAATCTCACTTAAACTTAAATCATCTTCTAAAAGCAGAATTCTAGCTGCCACAAGACACCTTTCTTTGATATTTCTTGAAATTGTATCAAAAAATATTGAAAAAATGGTTTAATACAAATTAATTTATATTTAACTTATTTTTATGTTATAATCTTTAATGCAAATAAATTTTTCAAGGAGTCAAAATGCTTCCAAAATGGGATAGCAGTTTTAGTGTGCACAATGCCAAAATTGATGATCAGCATAAAAAATTTTTGAGCTTGCAGCAAAGGTTGAAATTGTTTCTGATAGATCGGTAAGCAAAAATGAAGTAAAAGAGCTTTTGGCTGAATTTTTCAATTACATGAAAGATTATTTTAATGATGAAGAAAAATATATGCAACTCATTGCTTATCCAGCATTTGAAGAACATAAAAAAATTCATAAAGAAATCATACAAACTATGATTAATCTTATTAAAGATATCAAATCTACAAATGATCTTAAGGAAAAACTTTACATCATAGCGAAAAAATGGCTTTTAGAACACATACTCTATGAAGACATGAAAGTAGAAAAATGGAGAAGCTCTTCTTTAGCAACAGATGAATGTAAAGATGTCAGCTTTGAAGCAGCAGATGATAGTGATGATGACAAGCCGCAATTTTATCTTTATAAATGCAATTGCCCAGGTAAAGTACATGATGTCCCTTATGGTATCCATCAAAAAATTGAATTACAAGGGCACAAATTCACTTGCAAAATCTGTAAGCAAGCAATTACATTTTTTCAAAAACATTCCTAGAAAGGTTAAGTTAACGAAACAAGAAACTAGAAATTATTCCCTTAGAATGCCTTTAGAACTTAAAGAACGCTTAGATAATTTGAGTAAAAATCTTTCCAAGCCTAAATCAAGTATAGTTAGAGAAGCCTTAGAAGCCTATCTTAACGAAATTGAAGATTTTTCTTTTGCAGTCAATGCCTTAGAAGAATTAAAAGACGGAGATTATTCAAAAGCGAGTAAAAAGATAGATAAAATCGTTAAAAACCTCAAAAAACCTGAATAAAAACTTTTATAGAAACTTTATCACAATGCGATAAAGTTTCTTGGCTGTAAAATTGATTTAAAAGCCTTAAAAATAAAATCCCATACTTGTAAGAGTCTATCTCTTCTTTTTCCATCTGCTTCGTATTTATGAGCTGCCTTTGCTAAATCTAGTTTAATATAAAATCCATTGGGTTTAATATAAAGCAATTCCAACCCCACTGCATCCACAAAAATATCATTTTTTCCTTCTCTACCCGCCATATTGATATCATTATCTAAATAATCTTCATTCCATCCATGGGCAAATTCATAAAAAGGGGTAATGTAAAAATCAGGACTAAATATATTAAATCTTAGTCCAATTGTTGTTAAAATCATACTATCTGCCTCTCCAAATCTATTAGGATAAGCTCTAACGCCGTAAGCTCCTCCCAAAGTCGCAGTCTCACTAGAATCTAGCTGATAATCTCCGATAGTTTTTTGATAGCTAATATTAAGAATGTGTGAAATTTTATTATTAAAATAATAAGTATTATTCAAAGCTGCATTAAATTTCCAAAATTCTCCCATGGCAGGACTATTTTCTAAAAATATACTTTTTGGCTTTATATCCCCATAAGTAAGTTGTGTGTTATAGCTAAGAATGTTATTAGGAATTAAACCTATAGTTCCTTCAGTTCCTAAATAAAAGGCATTGCTTTCTTTGTTAAAATCAATTCCAAAGCTTCCATAAATATCTTCAAGCTTTCTATAAACATAACCTCCAGTAAGATATAGAGAATTAGTTGTGTTGATAAAGAGTGGATAAGATAAATCCACCCCTAAATCTAAAGAACTTCCATAAGCACCTAAACTTTCGTATTCTTCTCCTAATTCATAATTGCTTTTATTCACTCTAGGAGAAACTTTGAGATTTCCTAAGAAAAAATTATAAGTAAATCCATAACTTTTTTGCATTTCATCAGAAAGTTGTGCAAAGTAATGAAGAGAATCTCCATATCCTAAGAGATTATTTAAAGCGCCACTCACACCAGCTCTATAAACACCAGAGCCCTTGCTTCCATAATTATCAAAGAAAAGCATCGCATTTGCTTTTTTGGAATCTTCTATTGTAATAATCACATCTGTAATTTCGTACTCACTCCCAGCAACTAAACTTCCGCTTGCTTTAATTCCTGACATTTCATTGATTTTATAAATCGCATCTTCCAATGCTTTAGTTCTTAAAATTTTTCCTTGGAGTGATTCTTTTAGCTTAGAGCTAATAGCACTCTCTTTTAGGTGCTTAGAATAATTTTTAACTTGATATTCTCCAAGTTTTCCTAGCATAATATTAATTTGGATTGAATCTGTGATCTCTTGTTGAGGAATATAGGCAGTTGCCGATGGATAACCATGGTATTGAAAATAATAAGAAACGATATTGACAATTTCTTGCAAGGTTTCTACATTTAAATCCGATCTTTTTAGAGCAATAATAGATTCTCTAAGCCATACTTCATTGATTCCAAGATCTTCTAAAGTGAGTGTTTTTCCATCCTCTTTGGTATCCACAAAGAATTTATATTTAAAGCGAAATTCTTCAGGGCTTGGTGCTACTAATCCCTCTTTATCTAAGACTTTCTTAGTATCCTGTTGTAAAGAATCTTGTTTATCCATTTTAATATCTAAAGGGGATTGTTTACTTTTTAGAGTATTTTGAATGTTTTCGTTTTGAGGGACATTTTTATAAGGGGAAATCTCTATCATTTGCTCTAAAGCTTCTGCATTTTCTTTGTTTTGTTGCGAAAGTGCTCTTGTTGAAAGACAAGAAGCTAGAATGATACTCTTTAAAAAAGGTTTTTCCATAAATTTCCTTGCTTTGTATTTTTTATTTTGCTTTAGGCAATTGGGCGATATAAGCACTCACTGCTTCAATATCGGAAGTGGTAAATTTCCAATTTTTCATATTAGCATACATGATAACTTTTGCTCCCCCATTATCTGCTTTCCCTGCAGCATAGCCTTGAAGCTGTTTTATGAGATAGGCTTTATTTAATCCTCCGATTTTGATATTACCCTTGCTTCCAGGAGCTATTTTATCTCCATTTACGCCATGACAAGCAATACATTTTTTATAAAGATTCTCTCCCTTTTTGATTAGGACATCATTCGCTATACATACTCCTACACACAATTTTAAACCCACTAATATTTTTTTCATTTTTTGTCCTTCTTTTAAAATTTTCTTTGTTAAGTTATTGATTTTTAATCACTTTGGATTTCTCCATAAATCACTTTTCCTTTATTATCTAAAGATAAAATTAAAGGAACAACCCTTAGGTTTTCTTGTTGGAGTTGAGGAATCTTTTTATAATTAAGTGTTTTTGGATTTTTAGAAATCCTCCCTAAGAGTTGATTTAATTGGCTTTTATTCATCGCATTGCCATTAATACCACTAAAACCATTTTGACTTGAAATTAATGCAATTTTACTTCCTTTTTCAGGAGCTTTTTCTCCCTTTTTTAAAAGTAGAGTGATTTGGGATTCTTCAGAGAGATTAATAGGAGTCTCTAAACTTTCAATAAAAGGTTTATCTTGATTATTAGAATGATAAATTAAACTATAATGTTCAAAGTTATTAACTACTCTAGCCCTCAGAGCTTGCTCTAAAATCAAATGGTTATCTTTTGTAAGCTGTGCCAAAGAAGGTGCAGGCAGTGTGATATCATCGGCTTTATTATTTGTATAGTTTGGAATTCTAATCACACTCCCACTTAGCACATTTAAAAGCGATCGCTCATGGATAGAAACATCTCCACCAATATAGAGTGTATTGCCATAAGAGAGTGCTAGATTGCTATTGGCATCAGGAATTGCACTTGCTGCAATATAGATAAAATCTTTTTCTTTATCATAAGCTCCAATTTCTAAATCTTGAATACTTAAAAGATTGTGATGTACTCTCTTGCCAACTCCACCTATTAAAATCAATTCCGAACCTTCAGAAATTCTATCAGTATTAAAGCCTACATTATTAAAAATAACTTGATTATTTTTAGATTCTTCCACCCCACGAATACCATAAATATTAAGCATAGAAGTCGCCCAATAATTGCTTGCTTTAAAGAGATTATTCTTTGCAAAATTGGCTGCTCTAATATACACACTGCTTTCTCTATTAACTCCCTCTCCAGAAGCTTGTACTTCTACATTGCGATAGAAGACTTGATTGTTTTCTACATTCATAGCCTCACTCCAGAGCGGATATCCTTTCTTCCAAAGACATTATTTAAGCTAATCTTATTGTGTTTTGCATACTCTGGATAATGGATAGATCCTTCAAAGTTTTCTTGTGTGGTTGCATAAATAAAAAGTGGTAGAGAAGCTTGAGAATCTTTAAAATCAATCACATTAAAATTAGCCTCTCCTGCTAAAGTTCTTCCTGCAATGATATTGATCCTATCACTAGGATTTTGTGTGCCATTGATTACTGTGAGGTTATTTCTAATCTTAATGGTATTATTGCTTGCACCCTTGCTTGCAAAAGCACCATAAAACCCAAAACCGCTGTGTCTCAAATAAGAATTACTCACTTGTAAAGGGGACTTTAACTCGATATCTAAGGTATTAAAATTAGCCTCCCCATCAAGTGTGTATCCGCTAAAGAAATCATAAATCCCTTGTACTTTCACTTTTTTACTTATTCTTTTTAGCGCAGGAACATCTTTTAAGACAATGGAGTTTGCATTTGCATCCCCTTTATTTGTCTTTCCTCCAAAGAAATTTGCTAAAAAAATAGCGTTATAAAAAATGGGAGTTTTTCCATCCGCTTTTAAATTTAAAAGAAAATTATCTATAACAAGGGTGTTTTTGGTTGCATCATAAGCTTTTTTACCATTCCCATCAACAAAAGCTCCCGCGATATGAACAGGAGCAAAAGAAGAATACAAACCGCTTGGAGCATGGATGTTGAATTCCACCCCATTAAGATTAAGTTTATTTTTTTCAACCTTTCCATTATAGGCTAATCCTCCAACAAGATGGGTTATCCTTTCATCAAGAATAATTTCCCCTACCATATCTCTATAAAAAGAGGCAGTGTGAATATCTACTTTAGAGCCTTTTTGGGCAAGCAAAGAATTTCCTATCGCATCACCAAAGATAGCAAGCCCTCCTATAGCATAAGCAGCTCCGTTTAATTTAAGATTATAAATATTTTCTACTCCCATATTTATATAACTTCCATCAAGAAGTTCTAAGGTATTATTTTTCACATTTCCTTCTCTAGCAAGCCCACCACTAATAACATAATTTATTTTATCTTTCTCTTCTTTTTTTGGAGGATTTTTTGTTTTTGTGTTGCTTGGCTCTAGAAAAACCGCAGAGCTTAATTCTGCCTCTTTAATAAGAAGTTTATTGTTGATAGAATCTCCCTTTAGAGAACTCCCAGCCACTAAAAAAGGAAGGATTTTTATAGGATGCAAGTTTTTATCCATAGGGTTAGCAGCATGCATACTTTGCACTTCCAAGATTTCTTCTGAGGAATGATTAGGAGTTAAAATTTCAAGCTTAGCGCCTTGTAAAGACTGCTTAGGGTTAAAAACTTCTAAAGTGATGTCGCTTACAAGTCCTTGTTTAAATACACCATAATAATTAGTGCCATTGATTTGCTTAAAGGTTTTGTCATCAAAATCCCAAACCTCCTCATTAGAAAAACTATGCCTTGGAGTTTGAAATCTTTTATCGCCTATAGATATAGCTTGACTTGCTGCATACGATACACTATTAAATATCAAAGCTAAAAATATTCTATTTTTTAGAAAAAATTTCACCTGCATTATTTTCCCCCTCAACTTAATAAATTGAAATTATATTTGATTAAAATCTTATTTATCTCACAAAGAAAGCTTTTACTTTCTTTGTGATTAAAATGTGATTGCTATACAAGGATTATTAGTTTTTGCATTGTCACTTGTGATGCAAACTCTTCCTCGTTCTCTTTCGTCTTCTTTGATATGACTTTGTGTTTCTTCTGCAGGAAGAATAAGAATAGACTCTGTAGAGGTAAGTTTTACTTGTTTAGAAAAAGTATTAACTATATCTGTGCTATCTGTGTTGTTTGTAGTTTGGCTATCTCCTGAATTCTCATTTTCTGGAAGAGATAAAATAGGTTTATCTGCCAAATTTTCGATGGCATTAGCATCAATACTACTTCCTGCGATAGCAAATGTCCCTTGAATATCAGTATATTTATCTTCAAATGAATATTCTTTAGTAATTAAATCGTCTAAAAAAGGTTTATTTTTGTTTTTAAGAATATCCAATAAACCCTGTGCTTCAGCATAGTAAGCATCGATTTTTTCTTGTGTGTTTTTATAGACAACTTCTAACTGATCATAAGGAAGTAAATCATTTTGCATAGCTTCTTGATAGACTCTTTCTAATCTTTTTATTTCAGCTTTTAAAAATTCCAATCGATTGAGATTGTTTTTAATACTTTCTAATTCAGGTTTTAAAGTAGTGTTTACATACTCTTTTAGATTGGCAAGACTCTCAATGATATAATTGTATTTACCCATAGAGGTTTTGTAAGTACTTTCATCACTTCCATACCATTTTTCAAATTCTGTTTTTAATCCTCCTTTGTTAAATTCAGTATAGAATTCTAAGGATTGTTTTAAAGATTCTTTTAGCTTTTTATCGCTTGTATTTTTTAATAGATATAAAAGAATAGCCACATCACCTTCATTGAATTTGTTAAAATCGATAGAATCTATATTTAACACATAATCCTCATTTAAAATTTCATCGATGATGGTTTTTAAAATTTCATCTTCAAAATCACTCTGTTCAAGAGTAATACTTGAAAGCTCTCCTTCGTTTGGAGCTGTAGGTGAAGAGCTTGATCCTGATCTGTCGGGATCTACCTCTGATATTTTTGGAGTATTGTAAGTAAAATTATCCTTATCGAAGGTGATTTTGGATTTCTCATTTCCTATTTTACCACCATTTATCATATGAAGATGGGAGTTGCTAGTGGAAGTATTTGTAAGATACTCCAAACCTGCAATTTTGCTTTGATTAATAAGAGTTTGAAAATCAGTTGTATTTGATAGATTTAGGATATTTTCATTGTGGGTAATATAATTCTTGTTCGACGATGAATTTAATAACCCATAGAAGTAAATATTAGAATTGGCAATGTTACTACCATTCTCTATATTTCCAACAAATCCACCTGCAGCAATACTAGCACTAATTTTATCTATGTCGTTTAAAACAATATTTGAAAAATTTATACCATCACTTTTTATTCTCCCCGCAAATCCACCTGCATAAATAGATTTTTCATCCAGACTAGCGGTACCATTGGCGCTAATTTCTCCTATGTTATTTAAAATAATATTTTTATAAGTTCCAGCGCCTGCATATCCTGTAAAGCCACCTGTAAAACCAATACCTTTAATACTTTCAATATTGTTTAAAACGATATTTGATAAGCTCGCTATACCATTCTCATTATTAAGAACACCTCCCACAAAGCCACCTGCATGACTACCACTAATCTCTTCTAAATCATTTAGAACAATATTCTCAAATATCACATTGCCTTGTGTCATTCCCGCAAAACCACCTGTAAAAGCCCCAGATTTAATAAATCTTATATCTTTTAAACTGATGCCATCAAAAGTTGTATTGCCCGTTGTATATCCTACAAAACCCCCACCATTATTCTTACCATAAATACTTTCTATATTACTTAAAATAATACTTGAAAAATCTCCACCGTTAATTTGACCAGCAAAGCCACCTGCATATTTCGCAACTCCAATGTTGCCTAGATTTTTTAAACTGATATTATTAAAAGTTCCAGAATTTATCTCTCCTGCGAAACCACCCGCACCAACAATATTTGAAGAATAATTTTCTCCTTTTATATCTCTTAGAGTAATATTAGAAAAAGTTCCATTTTCTATATACCCTGCAAGTCCTCCTAGGTATTTATAAGAAAAGGCATATTTGGGAAATTGCAATCCATCAATAGTTAAATTTTGCACACTCCCACTCTTAATATAACCAAATAATCCTACATAAGTTTTATCAGCAACATCAATTTGTATATTAGAAAGCGTATAATTACTACCGTAAAATTACCTACAAAACCATTACTAAACCCCACAGGATCAATTACGCCAGCACCTGCAAAATCAATATCTTTGCTTAAATATACATCTTTAAATTTTAATTCTCCAAATATCCCCTCATTAACTAATTTTGCAAATCCTTTCCAAGAATTAATCATCTCTTCATTGCTTGCACTTTGAGATCCAATGTAAAGGTATTCTTTAAAATTTCCATTAGTAGTAGCAGTACCAGTAAATTCATAATTATCAACTAAATTTGAATCATCTTTATAGGCATCATATACATCTTTTACCTCATATTTAAAAAAGCCTTCACTCCCAATTTCTGCTTTTAAATGAGTAGAGTTGATTCCAAAATCTTCTAAATAAACCTTATCTCCTTGATATCTACTTTATCTGCTTGAAGTGTTCCTTTTATATTTTCTACCTTGTTTCCTACTAAAACAATTTCATTGGCTTTGATAGTTCCCATATTAACCACATCGCCTTTATTGGCATTAAAAACTGGAGAAAAAGAACCATCGACTGAAAAAGTATTGATTGCATCTATACCCATTGGAGTTGTAGAAACTCCAAATTTATTGGCATTGATTGTAGCTCCTTCGCCTACTAATACCCCACTAGGATTTACAATATAAACATTATTAGTTCCACCATTTAAAGTTCCTAGAATTTGAGAAGCTTTGTTAATATAATCTAGATTTAAATAGTTTTTGCTATTTGTAGTGAAATTAACAGTATTGTCTTTTCCGATATTAAATCCACCGCCCCAAGCAATCACATTGTGTGTTTTATCTCCTGTGATATTCATTATATTGCCATTTGTAGCAATACTTCCAGTTCCATTGATAAACTTACCTCCGCTAGGTAAATTTGATGCTGTTAAGCTTTGAGCTAAAACCAAGCTTATAATTACAGAAATATTTACAATAACTCTTAAAGATTTGCTAAGATGATTAGTAAAGTATAATGAAGTATTTAAAAAATGTTTCATGTTTGAAAGATTAGTTATGTTCATCCCCCCCCCGTTTTTTTTAATACACAATATACGATCAAGACTTTTTAACATTATATTCCCCTTCTTTTTTATGGTTCGGATTATACTTATTGTTTTATTAAAAAAAATAAAAATGAGATGTTCTGAGTGAAATTTTAATACAAAATTACTCCTAAATAATATCTTTATATTTAAAATTCTATAATATCTTAAAATTTAAGTATTTTATAATACTTATAATTCAAGCATCACACGCAAAAATTTACACCATGCTCCATAATGAAAATACAAACATAAAATAAATAAATTTCATATTTCAAATACTAAGAATTTATATCAAAATTTGCTATTTAAAAGATAAAAAATAAATTAAAAAACTGATATGATTATAACATTGGGTTTTGGTATGATAAAATATACTTAATTCCATAACTTAATATTTGGATTTATTAAAAAATAAAATATGATTTTATAGAGAGTTAGAAGTGGCTCCGGATGTAGGATTCGAACCTACGACCAATCGGTTAACAGCCGACTACTCTACCGCTGAGCTAATCCGGAATATCTTAAAAAGTAAAATGTAATTATATTTGATTTTTAAAACTTTGTCAAGTATTTTTTCAAAAAAATGCAAAAAAATTCATTCTTTAACAATAATACTTTTTAAATTTCTAAAATAAAACAAATTCACACCCTCTTCATAATCATAATCAAGCTTCATTCCATGAGATTCTAAAATGGTATTAACTATATAAAGTCCAAGTCCAAAGCTTGATTTTTGCTTTGAGCCTCCTTGAGTAAAAGCTTGAGTGTAATACTCTAAAGTATTGTTTAATTCAGGACCTCTATTTTTAAAACAAATATAATCATCCATTATATCAATTTGTATAAAGCCATTTTCAGAATGCTTAATACCATTATCAATCATATTTTTAATCGCAGTGGTAAAAAGCTTGAAATCTACATTTACAAAAAAGCTCTCATCCATAAAAATGCGTATGTTATTATCATCTCGCATAGCGATTTCTTTGGCCTCATCTAAAACATCTAAAATATTATATTTTTTGCGGTTGATAAATGCTGCTCCGGAAGTAATTTGTTCTATGGCTGCAAATTCATTGATGAGAATTTCAAGACGATTAAATATGCTTCCTAATCTTTCTTTGTATTTGTTATCCTCTAACATTTCAAGAGTGATAAGTCCTTTAGTAATCGGGGTTTTAAGCTCGTGCATAATATTTCTTAAGAAAAATTGACGCGATTGATTGAGCTTACGAATTTGAACGATTGCTTGATAAAAAGCTTCACTTACTTGAGAAATTTCATCCACTCCCGTGCTTACGTCTTCTATATCATTAAGTTTTCCTTGAGCAAATTTATCAATTTGCCTCTTTAAAGCTTTTAAAGGTTTTAATTTTTTAAATATATAAATATAAAGCAATACAAGTATACAAATAACAGCTACGGCTATAGCTTTAATGATAAAATATCTATAAGTTTGATAATCTTGATCTTTATAAAGATTTACCTTGCCATCAAAAATAATATTTAAATACACTTGTCTATCATAAGAGATGATTTCAATCAAGCCATTATTGACCTCGACTCTAGCTAACACTTCCCCGCCAAAAAGAATTCTACGAATTTGCCTAACCTCTACAACAGACTCCATTTTGTTATAGTTTTTTGTTTGCTCTTCAAATTCTTTTTCGCTAATTATCCCTGCGAAATTTAAAAGCCTTGCGTTAGCTATTAAAGAATACTTGGTGTTTAATTCTCTAGTGTAATTTTGCTGATCATATTCTATGAGCCATAAAAAGCCAAGAATAACACTAACGCCAGCAAAAATAAAAATAAAAGTTATGGTATAAAAAATAGATGAACGATTCATTGAGTAAGCTTATAGCCTATACCTCTGATAGAATGGATATATTTTGGAGTTTTTGGATCATCACCCATTTTTTGACGAATGCGGCTAATGATTACATCGATACTTTTATTGCTCGAATCTTCACTGATTGAAGAACAATTATAAACAAGCTCTTCACGACTGACAACACCGCCTTCTTTTTTGATCAAATAGCTTAAAATGTCAAATTCTGCATTGGTTAAAGTAAGCTCTTGACCCTTCATTGTGATAATGTGCTTGTATTGATCATAAACAAGATCTTTAACGCTTTTTGCTATGGCACTTTTTGTATTTGAAATGCGTCTTAAGTGACTTTTGATGCGCGCTTGAAGTTCTTTAGGATTATAAGGCTTTGGCAAATAATCATCCGCGCCCAATTCTAAAGCATTAACCTTATCTGTAATATCATGTCTAGCACTTGAGATAATAATAGGCGTATCATACTTTTTACGAATTTCTTCACATACTTCAAGCCCATCAAGTCCTGGCAAAGAAAGGTCTAAAATGATAAGCTGATATTCTTTTAAGGCTAGCTTAGAAAGACCTATATAAGGCTCATGTGCGATATCAACTTTCATATCAAATTTTTCCAAATATTCAGCTGTAATTTCTGCTAATTCTAAATCATCTTCTATCATAAGAATATTTGTCATAGTTTTCCTTTATTTTAAACTTAATTTTAATTTTAAACTAAAATTTATAACGAAAGGAAAATCCTTCCGTTATTTTTATTTAAGCACAAGCAAAGTTGCAAAACCATTGCGATAAACCCAAATTTTAGTAAATTCTTTTTTCTTTACTTGTCTTAAGGCTTGTTCTAAATCTTTTAAATTTTTAATTTCACTTTGTCCTACGCCTATAATGATATCACCCTCTTTAAATCCTGAATCCTTAGCCCTACTCTTATCTTTAACACTTTCTACAAAAACCCCATTTACATCTTTTGGAATTTGCAAACGATCCTTAAGTCTTGAATCTAAATTTCTCAAACTCAAACCATCAATCAAATCGCTTTGTACGCCTTTAGGATTTTCTTTTTCACCTTTAAGAATAAAACTTGTTTGCTTATTTTCTCCATCTCTTTCGTAACTTAATGAAATTTTTTGACCAATCTCTAAAGTTCCTATATAATTTTTAAGATCAATAGGACTTTTTATAACCTTATCATTAACTTTAGTAACTAAATCTCCACGCTTAAGCCCTGCTTCATCAGCACTTGAACCTTTTTGAACATCAGTGATTAAAGCTCCTTCTTGATTTTTGTAAGCTTTTTTAGTATCACCTTGCAAAGCTAAAATAGTCACACCTAAAAATCCTCTATCAATCTTGCCTTTTTCAATAAGTTTTTTAGCTATATCTTTAACCATATTTGAAGGTATGGCAAAACCTATGCCGTTATTTCCACCCCCACGAGAAAGAATGGCTGAATTTATTCCTACTAAAAATCCGCGACTATCAACTAAAGCACCGCCTGAATTTCCAGGATTGATAGAAGCATCTGTTTGGATGAAATTTTCATATTGGTTTAAGCCTATATTGTCTTTATTTAAAGCAGAAATTATCCCGCTTGTAACACTAAAACCAACACCAAAAGGATTTCCTAAGGCAAAAACAACATCTCCTTCCATTAAATCATCTGAATTTGTAAAAGTAATAGCCCAAAGATTATTAGCCTCTATTTTTATAACAGCCAAATCTGTTTTTGGATCTTTACCTATAAGCTTGGCTTTATATTCTATGTCGCTTCCTGGTAAATTCACTGTAATCGTATCAGCATCATCTACAACGTGATTATTTGTTACTATATAACCATCTTTTGAAATAATCACCCCTGATCCCAAAGAACTCACCACTTCTTTATCATTTTTTCCTTTTCTTTGAGGAAAATCAAAATCAAAAAATTGTTTAAAATAAGGGTCGTTAAAAAAATCATCTAAAGGACTTGGACGATTGACTCTTGTAATGGTTTTTGAAGTAGAGATATTTACAACAGATTTTTTAGCATCTTTTATCGAATTATGATAAGAAAGAACTACATCTCCAGCCGCAGGATTGACACGATTGCTTGTTATACTTGTTTCATTAAAATTGATATTTGCAGCAAATAAAGCACTTGCTAAACTCAATGATAAAATAAGCTTTTTCATTTTGCTTCCTTTTTTATTTATATTATTCTTAAAACATATAATTTGTAAAATATTTTACGCATTTCATAAGTATAAAACCGAAAATTTACAAAATTGTAAATGAAAGCTTGAGTGATAAAAATTTATAAAACTTGATTGACTTAGGCTAAAGTTTTTGATATAATTTCTATTAAATAAAACAATTATATATTTTTTAAGGAATAACATGAATAGCTTATATGAAACACTTGGAGTATCTAAAAATGCGAGTGCAGATGAAATAAAAAAAGCCTATCGTCGTTTAGCAAGACAATATCATCCTGATATCAATAAAGAAAAAGGCGCTGAAGAAAAATTTAAAGAAATCAATGCCGCTTATGAAATTTTAAGTGATGAAAAAAAACGCGCACAATACGATCAATACGGAGACTCCATGTTTGGAGGACAAAGTTTTCACGATTTCTCAAAAAATACAGGTGGGGTCAATTTAGATGATATCTTAAAAGATCTCTTTGGTGGAGGCTTTGGTGGAGGCTCTTCTAGAGGAAGTCGTTTTAATGGTTTTTCATCAAAAGGCTTTAACACCGGCTTTGGAGGTTTTGGCGGATTTGAAGAAGAGGATTTGGATTCTACTATAGAACTTAGCATTCCTTTTGAAAAAGCAGTGGTAGGTGGAGAATATAGCTTTAATCTTCAAGGAGAAACGATCAAATTTAAGATTCCACATGGGATCAAACAAGGAGAAAAACTTAGAATTCGTAACAAGGGTAAAAATGGCCGCAATGGAACACGCGGGGATTTGATTGTTAAAGTTAAATTAGGAGAAAGTGAAATATATCAAAGAGAAGATGATGATTTATATCAAAAAGTTGATATCTCTTTAAAAACTGCCCTATTTGGTGGAAAAGTCACCATTAATACTCTTAAGGAAAACAAAAAAGAAGCCACCATAACCATACCTGCAAATTCTAAAAACGGACAAAAAATTCGCCTTAAAGGCTATGGGGTGCAAAATCGCAAAAGTGACATCTATGGAGATATGTATTTGGTATTAAATGTTGTTTTACCAAACACTGAAACCTTAGATGAGAAATTAATCGAAATGCTAAAAGAAAAACTATCATAAAAAAAGGAGTAAAGTCATGGAACACCATTATGATGAACCCGTATATTTAATAAGTGTCGTAGCAAAAGTATTAAGCATACATCCACAAACCCTAAGACAATATGAAAGAGAAGGTTTGATAGAACCTAGTAGAACTGATGGAAAAATAAGGCTCTATTCTCAAAGGGATATCGATCGTATCAAGCTTATCTTGCGTTTAACGCGCGATATGGGGGTAAATTTGGCAGGAGTAGATGTGATTTTAAAGCTTAAAAATCAACTTCATGAATTTGAAAATTTAATCGATGAGCTACGCTTAGAGCTTAGCAAACAACAAAATCCAAATGCAAGCTCAAAAGCAGTTGTCAAACATAAAAATAGTTTTGATTTAATTTTTTATGAAAAAAAATAGATGGATAATTTTTTAGAAATTTTTTTAATTACAGCTGCTCTAGCTATCGTTCTTAATGTTATTTTCAAGAAATTTGAAATTCCTACTATTATCGGTTACATTGCTGCAGGAGAGATTATTTCTGAAATTTATCATCTAAGTGGCAAGGGTGAGATTACACATATTGCTGAATTTGGTATAGTATTTTTAATGTTTACCATAGGGCTTGAATTTTCTTTTAAGCATTTAATAGCCATGAAACAAGAGGTATTTTTAAATGGCTCTTTACAAATGCTTACTTGCGGCTTTGTTTTTATGTTGCTAGCTATAGGAATTTTAGGACTTGGTGATAAAAGCGCAACCATAGTAGGTTTTGCTCTAGCTCTTTCTTCAACTGCAGTGGTGCTTAAAATTTTAAATGATAATGGCGATATTAATGAGCAATACGGAAGAAAAGCCTTAGGGATTTTACTTTTTCAAGACATAGCTGTGATTCCTTTGTTATTGCTTGTAGATATTTTCTCTTCAAATAATCAAAACATAGGACAATTACTCCTTACAACTCTTCTTTCAGCAGTTATTTTAATCGCTTTACTTTTCTTTATAGGTAAATACTTAGTCGATATGATATTTAGGCTCATCATACGCGCCTCCTCACAAGAAATTTTTATCAGCACTATACTTTTTATGGTGATTGGGGCAAGCTTTTTGGCGCATTATTTTGGTTTTTCTTATTCTTTAGGGGCGTTTACTGCAGGAGCCTTGATAGCAGAAACTAAATACAAACACAAAATCGAAGCAGATTTAATCCCTTTTAGAGACTTGCTTTTAGGTTTATTTTTTATAACCGTAGGAATGCAAATTCAACCTAGCATCGTAGCGCAAAATTGGTTTATTATCTGTGTTTTAACTCTGCTCATAATGGGTTTAAAATTCGGCATAGTGTGTGGTTTTTTATTTTTATATACCAAAAAAAGAGTGGCATTAAAAACTGCCTTTTCCATTGCCCAAGTTGGAGAATTTGCCTTAGCGATCTTTTCGCTCTTGCAAGCAAAAAGCATGTTAGATGTTGAAACTGCTCAAATTTTGATTGTCGTTTCTATTATAACTATGATTATCACTCCTTTTGTATTAAACAATATAAGAAAAATAGCCAATGTAGTAGAAGATATGACTTTAAATACCAATGTCGTTCAGCAAAGCACTCACAGCACTCTAAAAAATCATCTTGTAATCTTTGGATATGGACGCTTAGGGCAAGAGATAGTGCAAAAAATCAAAAATACCGGTGTTCCTTATTTGGTTTTAGAAAGTGATTTAAATTTGGTAGAGCTTGGTATAAGTCGGGGCGAAAATGTCGTTTTTGCTAATGCTGCTCAAGAAGAAACACTCAAAATAGCCAACATAACAGAATGTGCAGTAGCAATCGTAACCATAACCAACGAAGCTAAACTCGAAATGATTTGTCAAGTCTTAGCTTCTTATCCAAAGCCTATTGATACAATTATCCATGTTAATGGTAGTCTTGAAAAGATGCTTTTTTCAAGTATCGATGAAAACATACGCATTGTAAGATCTGAAAAAGTCATCGCAAGAAATTTAGTCCAAGAGGCTCTAGAATGCAGAATTCACAAAAATACTTAAAGGATGGTATTGGCAAAAATAGATGAAAAAACTCTAAGGGTTAAATATTTAAGAGCCTTGGAAAAATTTGCAAATGCAGCTATTTCGGCTTTAAAAAAAGAAAATTTTGATAAAGAGAAATTTCAAGAAAGAATGGAAAAAAATAAAAAAATAGTTAAAAAATGCGAGGCGGTAAATTTAAATTCAAGCTATAATAAAAGCTTAGAAAATTTTGTAAATCATTGCCTTGATTTTTCAAAACAAAAAGAAGAACTTCTAAGCCTTGCAAACGCTTTAGATAAACTTAAAAAAGGTGAAAAGAAAGAAAAACATAAAACTTATTTGAAGGATTATTATGATTAATGTATTTTTTGATATGGATGGCACCTTAATCGACAGCGCAAATGCTATATCTTGCGCTGTCAATGAGATAAGAAATGAACTAAATTTAAGCCCACTTTCTAGGGAAAAAATTATGCAAACCATCAATACCCCAAATGTAGACTGGGCGAAAGAGCTTTATAGTATCGATAATTTCCATCATTCTAGCTTTAAAGATGGTTTTGAAAAATATTTCATCAAACACTATGAGCAAAGCGTGGTTTTATTTGAAGGGGTTAAAGAAATATTGGAATTTTTAAAAGAGCAAAATTGTTTTTTAGCTATTGCCACTAATGCGCCTCAAAGCTCGCTTTCTAGCATACTTAAAAAACATGAAATCATTCCTTATTTTGATAAAATTTTAGGTGTAAGTCTTGGTATAGAACCCAAACCCCATCCTATGATGCTAGATCTTTTAAAGTCTGAAGCACCCCATAAAACAAGTATTTTTATAGGCGATAGTCAAAAAGATAGAGAATGTGCAAAAAATGCGAATATACCTTATTTTCATGCGAAATGGTATCAAAAGGATTTACAAGAAAATGAATTTAGCAATGCAAGCGAACTTAAAAACTTTTTAGAGAGATATTTATAAGTTTTTTAATGAAAATTGAGTTAAAATAAAATAAATTTTTAAAAGAGTAATATATGAGTGAATTATTAATAGAAATCGGAACAGAAGAGCTACCTGCTATTCCTTTACTAAAAGAATTAGCCAATATAGAAAAAAAATGGAAAGATGTTTTAGAAGATTATCGCTTGGTGAGTGATTTTAAATTTTACTACACTCCGCGTCGTTTAGTGATTTTTCATGAAAATTTCGCAAGCAAACAAGAAGATAGCTTTGCTGAATTTATAGGTGCACCTAAAAATGTCGCTTATAAAGAGGGGCAATTATCAGCCGCAGGGCAAAGCTTTTTACAAAAAGCAGGTATTAGCGAAAGTGAGCTTTCTTTTAAAGAGATTAAGGGTAAAGAAGTCTTATATCATCAAAAAGCCATTAAAGGTTTGCAAAGTCAAGAAGTTTTAGGAGAGATGATTCATCAATTCTTAAAAAACCTTAACTTTGGCAAAAGTATGCGCTGGGGTGCTAATTCTTTTGAATTTATCCGTGCAATCCGCTCTATAGTTTGTATTCTAGATGATAATTTAGTCAAATTTGAAAGCTATGGCGTTAAGAGTGCTAAAAAGACTTTTGTACATAGAAGTGTAAGCTATGACTTGCAAGAATTTAATAACGCAAAAGAGTATTTTAGCCTTTTAGAGAAAAATCATATCATCTTAGATCCGCTCCAAAGAAAAGAAAGAATACTCAAGCAATTTAAACTCCTAGAAAGCCAAAACAATATCCAAATAGGCGAAGATGAAGAGCTTTTGGCTGAAGTTATTGCTATCACAGAATATCCTAATGCACTTTTAGGAAGTTTTGAAGAAGAATATCTTCAAATTCCTAGCGAAGTTATCATTACTTCCATGAGAGAAAATCAACGCTATTTTGCAGTCTTTAATGAAAAAGGCCTAAGTAATCATTTTATCGTGGTAAGCAATGCGGTGTGTGATGATTACTCAAAAATCATTCATGGCAATGAAAGGGTTTTGCGCGCAAGGCTTAGTGATGCAATGTTTTTCTATCAAAACGATTTACAAAGCGGCTTAAATCCTGAAAAACTCGCTAAAATGACTTATCTTGAAGGCTTAGGAACAATGCAAGATAAAAGTCTAAGAGAGATAAAAATCGCTGAAGTTTTATGCCAAATACTAAACAATGATAAAATCGCAAACATAAGCACTGCGATCAAATACGCAAAAGCTGACTTAGCAACGCAAATGGTTTATGAATTTACAGATTTGCAAGGGATTATGGGAAGCTATTATGCACAAAAAATGGGTCTAGATTATGAAATTTGTCTTGCTATAAAGGAGCAATACCTGCCAAATTCCGAACAAGCTCCACTTCCAAGCACTGAATTTTCAAGCATAGTCGCCCTTGCAAACAAGCTTGATACTCTCATAGGACTCTTTAGCATAGGTAAAATTCCAAGTGGCACAAAAGATCCTTACGCCTTAAGGCGTGCTGCTAATGGGATAATCAAAATTGCCCTAAATTTAAACAAAGAATTTGACATTCAAGCACTACTAGAAAAACTAGCAAGCCATTATAAAAACTTTGATATGCAAATTTTAAAAGATTTTATTTTTGAAAGACTTTATACCTTTTATAGCGTTAATGCTTCTTTTATCAAAGCGGTTTTAAGTTCTAAAAATACAGATCTTATCCACATCAATCAAAGTGTAAAAGCCCTTATAGAATTAAGCAAAAAAGCTAATTTTCAAGAAAATTTCACTACCTTTAAAAGACTGGCCAATATCGCTAATAAAACTTCACACAAAGTCGATGAAAACCTCTTTGTTGAAGAAGCAGAAAATAAACTTTATAAAGCCTTTAAGGAAAAAATTCAAGCACACTCTTTACAAGAAAAACTTGAAAATCTCTTTTCGCTTAAACCTTTTATAGATGAATTTTTCGATAAAGTAATGATCAATGCTGAAGATGAAAAACTTAAAAATAATCGCCAAGCACTTATCTATGAAATTTACGAAGAATTCCTAAAAATTGCTGATCTTAAAGAGTTAAGCCTATGAAAGCTTTTTGGCTTTTTCTAAGCCTTGCTCTTTGGCTTTTTGGAGCTCAAAATTTCGAGCTTATCAAAGGACAAGCTTTATTTTTGGAACTGGATAAAAAAGATTTTATTTCTTTAAAAAATGAGGATAAAATTTTAGCCACCTTTCCTCATCCTAAAAATCAAGAAAAAATTTTAGCTATATTTTCACTGTCTTATAAAAATCCTCCTCAAAATACTAAGCTTACCGCTCTTTATAAAAACAAAAAAGAAGAAATTTTTATAAAAACTTTAGAAGGCAACTATAAAAGTGAAAAATTAAGCGTAGAAAATAAAAAAATTTTTCCACCTAAAGCCGTTAAAGAACACATTGCTAAAGAATTTAAAGAAGCTAATGCAATTTATAGCTCTTACACTCCAAAAGCTTTATTTGATGGCTCTTTTAATACTCCTTTAGATTCTTTTATCACAAGTGATTTTGGCAAAGCAAGAACCTTTAATGAAAAAGTTGCAAGCTATCACAGCGGAACAGACTTTAGAGCTGCTGTGGGAACTCCTATCTATGCGGCTAATTCAGGCATAGTAAAAATAGCAAAAGATCGTTATTTTGCAGGAAAATCCGTAGTCATTGATCATGGTTTTGGAATTTACTCGCAGTATTATCATCTTTCTAAAATCGAAGTCAAGGTAGGGCAAAGAATTAAAAAAGGTGATTTTTTAGGACTGAGTGGGGCTACAGGAAGGGTTAGTGGACCACACTTGCATTTTGGTATTTTAGCTGGAGGCAAGCAAGTAGATCCTTTGGATTTTATCTCTAAATTCAATACACTTTTTCAATGAAATTCAGTGAATTTTTTCATACTTGGCTGCATGAAAGTTATTATAAAAACGCTGTTAGTATAGGCAAAAATGGAGATTTTTTTACCGCAGTAAGCGTGGGAAATCTTTTTGGCACACTTTTAGCCAAGCATTTTTTAAATTTAATAGATAAAAAAATTTTACAACTCCCTTTAGAACTTGTAGAAATAGGCGCTAATGAAGGATATTTAAGTCGTGATTTTTTAGCCGCTTTGCTTGAATTAAGACCTGAAATTTTTTCTCACATTTCTTTTTTCGTCATAGAGCCTCATGAAAAATTAAGAAATTTGCAAAAAAAGACCTTAGAAGGCGTGGAATTTACACATAAGAGAAGCTTAAAAGAATGTCATTTTGAAAATGCCTTTTTCTTTTGCAATGAGCTTTTTGATAGTTTTGCTTGTGAATTGATAGATGATGATAAAATGGCCTTTGTGCAAGATTTTAAACTTGTTTTTGAACCCATGGAGGCTAAATTAAAAGAAAAATGCGAAATTTTAAATTTAAAAAAAGGTGAATTAAGTCTAGAATTGGAAGAATTTTTTAAAGATTTGGATAAAGCTTCTAAAAAATTTATCTTTGCAAGTTTTGATTATGGCGTGTTTAATCCCAAACAATTTAGCATTAGAATTTATCAAAAACATGAAGTTTTTAATCCTTTTGAAATCACTTTAAAAGATTTTTTTGGTAAAAGCGATTTAACTTATAATGTTAATTTTACTCAAATTCAACAGCTTATAAAAAAACATGATTTTAAACTCTTAGCTCTAAAAAAACAAAACCAAGCCTTGATTGATTTTGGTTTTGAAGAATTATTAAAATACACCAAAGATAAAAATCTTAAGACTTATGAAAATTTTCTTTCACAAAGTAAAATTTTATTTTTTAATTTTGATGAAAAATTTCACTTCTTTGAATTTGCTAAATTCTAGTACGATTGTTTTCTTTATTTTTCAAATCAAGCATAGCATAACTAGCATCTACTATATTAGCATAGTCTTTGATTTGAGAGATAAGTTCTTTAGGATTCATCAGTAACTTTGTCCTGTATATTTTTCATCACTTTTTATAAATTTACCATTGGTAAAATAATGAAAAGATCCTCCACCTGCACTTTTACGACTTATGCTTGAAAAGCTAAATCCTCTTCCTTCATCTCCAAATAATCCATAATTTTTTACTTTATAATCTATCATGGTAGCAAAAACAACAGGATATTTTTTACCCTCACACACATAATAAGTTGTCATACCTAAATAAGGTCTTAATTTTTTATAGTTTTCTTCACCCATATATGCTTTAAATTGATCTTCATAGTATGCAAATTCGGGTTTATCATCGAAGTTAAAATCATAATCTGGGTCTTTTACATCATAATTATAATCATTACGATAATATTTACAACCATTAGAAAGGA
>NZ_NXBD01000018.1:0-31779 GCF_002383965.1 Campylobacter sp. 110
GAGAATTTAATAAAATCCTTTCTTTAAATTCTGCACCAAAAAGTATAGATATTAAAGCTTAAGGATTTAAAAGTCTTTAAATTCCTAATCTTAATAAAATAAATCTATTAAAAACTTATACAATAAAGAACTTATTATAAGTTTTTAGCTAGAATGGAATTTATTTTAACTAAAGGTTGAAAAATGAATGAAAAAATAAGCCAAGATTTAGAAAAATTTGCTAATATACCAAACCTAAAAAATGCCATAACTTTTTTTGGTTCTGCAAGATTAAAAGAAGATAGTTTTTATTATCAAGAGGCCAAAAAATTAGCTAATTTATGTGTAGAAAATGGCTTTTGTGTCGTTAGCGGCGGAGGTGGAGGCATTATGCGCGCGGCTAATGCTGGTGCTGCCAAATGTAAAAACGATGCAAATTTTATAAAATCGGTAGGTTTTAATATACTTTTGCCTTTTGAGCAAAAATTAAACGATTTTGTAGAATATAACATAACTTTTGAGAGCTTAGCCATACGCAAAATGGCTCTTATTGAAAAGAGTCTAGCTTTTGTGATTTTCCCAGGCGGCTTTGGAACACTTGATGAATTGTGTGAAGTGCTTACACTAAAACAACTTGGATTTAAAAACAATGTTCCTATTATCTTGTTTGGGAGTGAATTTTGGCAAGGCTTTGATGAGTTCGTCAGAAATTCTTTGCTAAAACTTGAAGTCATTTCCAAAGGAGACGAGTTAAAGTATGAAATCACTGACGATTTAGATTATATAATCAATACTTTAAAGGAACTCTAATGAAAATTCTAGTCGCTATGAGCGGTGGGGTTGATAGCACAGTCACTGCTTATAAACTTAAAAATTTAGGTCATGAAGTTATAGGTTGTTATATGAAACTTCATGGCAAACCAAATTATCACGAAGAAAATATCAAAAAAGTAGAAAAAGTTGCAAACTTTTTGCAAATTCCTTATCATATTTTAGACTTACAAGAAGATTTTAAAAACAAAGTTTACATGCCTTTTGTGGATACTTATAAAGAGGGTAAAACACCAAATCCTTGCGCTTTATGCAATCGCTTTATCAAGCTTGGAAAGCTCTTAGAATTTGCTAAAAGTTTAGGCTGTGAAAAACTTGCTACAGGGCATTATGCAAGACTTGAAAACAATCTTATCCGCACAGCTGTTGATGAAAGCAAGGATCAAAGCTATTTTTTAGCTAGTGCCGACAAAGAAGCTTTAAAATACCTCATCTTTCCATTGGGTGAAATGAAAAAAGAAGATGTGAAAAAATTTGCTTCTACCATAGAAGTTTTAAAATCATTTGCAACCCAAAAAGAAAGTTCTGAAATTTGCTTTGTTGAAGATACTTATGTGCAAGTTTTAGATCAATTTATGGATACTAAAATTCCAGGAGAAGTGCTAGATAGTAGCGGTAAGGTTGTAGGAAAACACGAAGGCTATATGCACTATACCATAGGCAAAAGACGCGGTTTTGAAGTACGCGGGGCTCACGAACCGCATTTTGTTTTAAAGATCAATCCTAAACAAAATCAAATCATCGTTGGCACCAAAGAAGAATTAAAAATCAATGAATTTAAACTCAAAAATATCAATCTTTTCATCGATGCAAAAGAACTTGATTGCGAAGTAAAAATCCGCTATAGATCAAAATCCACTCCATGTAAAGTCATTATAAATGATGATAAAAGCGCAAACATTTCTTTAAAAGAGAGCGTTTATGGCTTAGCAAGTGGGCAAATGGCAGTATTTTACGATGATGATAAAGTCATTGCGAGTGGGTTTATAGAATAAGACTTATCAAAGCTTTAAAAGCTTTGATAAGATTTTAATAAAATCCCAAAAATTTCCACCATACAAGGCCAACAAGTATCATTACAGTTATATCTATCACTGAAATAACAAATCCTACGGACCACCATTTTTTAAGACTTACATAACCTGTTCCAAAAATAACAGGAGCTGTTCCTGTCGCATAATGCGTTAAGGCCATCATAACATTTCCTGAAGCTATCATAATAAAAGCATAAAAAAGTGGTGGTGCTCCTAAGGCAAGCTGCACTATAAAAACAAAAAAAACATTGCAGATATATGAGCTGTAATGGAAGCAAAGAAATAGTGTGTATATAAAAAAGCAAGGCTTAAAAATATCATAATAGAAATTTCCCCAAATCCCATAGCAGAAGCAAATTCGCCCAAAGCCCCTGCCCATAAAAGCAAAAGCAATACAAAAACCCTAGCATAATCTTTTCGCCGCCCTTCATAGCACCCAGTTCTTCTAACTTACCCTTTGCAAAAATCTTAGCATTTGGGGTTGATTTAATCTCTGGTGGAGAAAGAAAATAAAGCACCAAAGGCATCAAAAGCATAGCCGCTATACCAGGTAAAAACATACCTAAAGCCCATTGCCCCCAAGTTAAATGCACTTCTAAATTTGTAGCTTGAGCGACCAAATCAACAACCAATGGATTTGGAGCAGTGGCCGTGATAAACATTGCCGAAGAAATAGGATTGGCTTGAAAATTCACCAAAGAAAGATAAGTGCCTATTTTATTTTGCGTTCCATCTTCAAGAGTAGATTTAAAACTTCTTGAGATAGCTTGAACTATAGGATTGATTATCGCACCTGCTCTTGCTGTATTTGAAGGGGTTACAGGAGCTAAGATGGTTTCGCAAAAAGCTATAGAATACGCAATACCTAAAGTTTTCTTACCAAAAATACTGATAAAATAATACGCTAAACGCTCTCCAAGTCCTGTTTTAATAACTCCACGAGCCACAATAATAGAATAACTATAAGCTAAATAAGAAAATTTGAAAAACCACTTAAAGCGTCTTTTATACCCGTTTTAGATTTTAAATTTGATATAGCAGTATTTACCTTTTCATCTATACTCTTTTGAGATAAAAAATCAAGCACTGAAGTATTTAAAGCTGAAATTTTAGTCTCATCAATAAGTTGTTGCGTAGAAGTTTTCGAAGTAGCTTTGGTGTAAATTTTACTTAGATTTTCAATTGGGTAGTGGTAATGCCGCTAAGAGCTACTATGGCAATAGCTATCATACAAACAGCCCAAAAGACATTACTTGTAAAATCACTGCCATAATCACAGCAATAAAAAGCCCAAGAAAATGCCAAGAATTATCTTCCAAACCTACAGGAGTAGGTATAAGCCAAAACACAGCTGCAATTAAATACACAGCACCAACAAGGGAATTTCTTTCTATCCATTGTTTATCCTTTGATATTGGTAATGTAATTTACAATGCTTAAATTCTAATTAACTAATATTTTAATAAATCTTAAAATTATAATTTTTAAATAAATTTTTAATTTATAAAAAAGCTAGCCTAATTGAAAAATGGGAATTTTAAAATGAATAAAACCCTTCCCCAGATAACTGCGGCACACACTAAAATCAAGTGCTCTGCTGTGTTCCCACCCTGAAGCGGTGCTTAAAAATAGCATTGCACAGGTCTAAGAAAAGGCTTAAAAATTATATCATAATATACTTAAAAAGCCTTGAGTTGTTAAGATTCAATATATAAATTTGCAATCAATCCATTGTATTTTATAAGAATTTTAAAAATTTATTTGTAAAATTATTATATTATTTTCAAAAAATGCGATATAAAAATAATTATTACATCCAAAAAGGAAAAATATGGAAGTTAAATGGAGTAGAGATTTTAGCATTAAAAATATGCAATTAGACAAACAACACGAACTAATTTTTGAAATTACCGATCTTGCAAATGATTTAGCTCTAAACATTCAAGATAATAATACACAACACAAAAATGATTTAAAACAAATTCTTGTAAAGCTATTTCAATACATCAAAATTCATTTTAAAGATGAAGAAAAATTTATGGAAAGCATCGATTTTCCTTTGATTGAAGAACATAAAAAATCCCATCAAATATTATTAAAAAAGACTAAAGAGCTTTTAGAACATTCAGATGATATTGTAAAAATGTCTCAAGAACTTTCTATATTAACCAAAGATTGGATTTTAGATCATTTTGCTAATGAAGATTTATGGATAGTTGATTTTACAAAAAAAGCCTTACACCTTCAAGAAATCCATTATACCTTAGAACAATACATAAAACTAAAATCAATCAAACAAGATCTAAAAGCCGAGGAAACTTATGATTACATTTGCAATTGTTCTTTGCGTATCCATGCAGTTCCACAGACTATACATCAAGAGCTTGTTAGCAAAGAAAATGCCTTAAAGTGCGAAAAATGTGGGCAAATTTTAGTTCATTTGGATTATTTTGATTTGAATCAAAATTTCGAAAAATTCAATGCTATTTTTGAAGATGTACTACAAAATCACCATTTCACGACTCAAAAAAATGATATGGGGGGGGGGCGAGGATAGATGAATTTTCAAGTAAAAACCTTAGAAACTTTCAACCCTTTTGAAAGTTTAAATCACGAACAAGCAAACACGAAACAAATTCTTGATTTTAGAGTTATAGATTTTAAACTTCTGTGTTCTAGTGTAAAACCAGCGAAAACAAAAACTTATGAAAGAAAGGATTTTGACTTATTTTATGCAGATGATTTTTTTGTAAAAAACTACAATACCATAATACAAAAATTTCTTATAGAAATTTATCCAAAAAAACAAAGTTTTCCTTTTACAGTCAAACTTAGTTCCAACTCCAACCTAACCCATCTAAAAGCCAGTATCAACCTTACAGAAAATTTTCAATATTACCCTAATTTAAAATTTGATATTTTGCAAAATATTTACAAAATAATGATCAAGCAAAAATTTTTAATCTTAAGACTTGATAAAAATTTATTTGACAAGATTGATGATTTTATCTTATCAATACAAAAAAACCCATCTATTAAAGAAATAGAGCTTGAAATTGCCAAAGGTGTAGATAAGATTGAACATAAAAGTGATGAAATTATTTATCATAGAGATGTTAACGAAAAACGTTCTGACGAAAATATTAACCATGATGAAGGAAGTTACTCCAAACCTGTTGAACAAAATGAGCTACTTTTTGAATACATTTATAGAATTCTTGGAAAAGAAGGACGAAATTTAAGAGGAGAGATACTTCATTTAAATCCAATAGCCTTTTTTGATAATCCTTTTATCATAAAAGATGAAAGCATTTACACAGAAGAATTAGAAGATAGAATTAAATATTTTAGTGCCAATTATGGATTTTTAAACAAAGACCGCTCAGGATATAGCGTTACAAATACTTTAAAATTATCACAAATAGGGCTTAAAACAACCGGTTCAATCAAAACAAATGCCGATGAAAATATAAACTTAGAAATCACTAATTTTGATATGACTGATGATGCTATTAAATCAGGTATTGTAAATATTCAAGCTTCAAATATAAAAATAAATGGGAATGTTGGAGCAACAGAACTTTATGGAAAAAATATCAGCATCAAAGGCTTAACTCATGCAAAAAGCAAAATTTTTGCACAAGATATTTTTATTGCAACACACAAAGGAACTTTGCAAGCTGACACTGTATATATAAAAAATTTAGAAAATGGGATAATTATAGCTAAAAATGTATTTGTTGAAAACTGCATGAGTGGAAAAATAAAAGCAGAAAATATTTATATTTGCAATTTACTAACAGGTAATACTTTATATCCAAGAAAAAATCTAATCATAACAAACAATATAAAATTTAAAAACAATATCGTAGTTTCGCCACTAGCTTCTATTGAAAACAACTCAGATACAGAAGAAAATCTTAAAAATCTAAGCCTTAAAATAAAAAATGAGCTTGGTGACACCATAAGCAAAATGCAAAATTACTATGATTATCTAATCAAAAATCAAATCAAAATCATCAAACTTCAAAAGACTAAAAATCCTAGCGCCATAGAAATGAAATTTTCAAATCTTTATCACGATACCATAAAAAAATACAATCATCTTAGCATTTCGTATAAAAAACTTATAAAATTAAAATATCAAATTGATGCGAAATTAAAATTCTTAAATGAAATGGTTTACAATGTAAAAATATACATAAAAGCCGAAAATATCGGAGAGGATAATTTTTTAAAATTTTATCCTACAACGGACATCAACATTGAACTAAAACATCATATAAATTTAAAAGACTATGAAAAGGTTTTATATCTTGAAAAAGAACAAGTAAGTCATATTAAATCAAGCTATAATTATAGCGAAAGTGACATAGAAGAAATTAAAATTATTTTTGAAAAATTAGAAAAAGATAATTCCTAAGAATTATCTTTTCATATTAATGGCTTTTTGTATCATCTGATCACTTGTAGTGATACTTTTTGAGCTTGCATCAAAGGCTTTTTGAGTTACGATAAGGTTTGAAAGCTCTGTGCTTAAATCAACATTTGATTGTTCTAAGAATCTGCCTTTAAATTTGGCTGTATTAACAACTTGACCATCTTTCATAATAAAGCTTGCATCACCGCTATTTGCCGTTGCTGCAAAAATATTATCTCCCATAGCAGCCAATCCTTGCTCATTGATAAAATTATATAAAGCAAGCTTTCCAACTATGGCATTTTTACCATTGCTAAATTGCGCAACAATACTTCCATCATCGGATATATTATATTGTTCAAAAAACCCTTCAGCTACACCATCTTGTTGTGTAACTACATTTTTTTCGACGCCTTCTTTAATATAAATCCCACTATAACCCGAACCAGGCTTGTTAGCATCATAAGGAGAACCTAAATCAATATTAATTGTTCCACCATTTGGATTTGCAATACTTGTGATATTGTTTTGAAGCAAAGCACCATTTTTATCAAAAACCATATTTCCTTCAGTCGGATTGCCTACAGCATTGCCATTAGAATCATAAATTTGTGCAATAGCTTTATATTGTATATTATCACCCTCTTGAGGTAAAACCCTCTCAAGTGTAACCCTTAAAGTGCTTTTACTTCCATCTGCATTATAAATAGGGGATTCTAAAATATCTTTATTGGCTTTTTGTTGCTCTGTTGAAATTTGAGCTGTATCAAGCTTGATGCTATTTTCATCCAATCCTTTTAAATCAAGCTCGTTACTTTTAAAATTTAAATTTTCATCTAAAGTCGCTTCAAAGCTTGTCTTTACTCCATTATCATCGATAAAATTTAAAAGTATTCTATCGCCTGCCTTAGCACTAAACACATCTTCTTTGCTTACGCTACCACTCACTACATATTTGCCATCTTCAGTTTTTGTAATGTTAAATTTACTAGGATCAAGATCTACTTTAACTACTTCTGTTGTTGTGTTAGTATTTAAACTTCCACTCCATTTTACATTTTGAGTTACTTGAGGAGGTAAATACATATTCACAGGTACTTTAATAGCCCCTTGAGAAGCGGTTGTGCCTATACTGAAAGAATTATTTGAATTTACAGTAAAACCATTATTTACCGGAGTTCCTGTGTTAAGATAATCCCCCATAAGCCCAGCAACTCTATCGCTATAGTTAATACCAGTAAAAGCAGGATTCATTGTTCCTAAAACAAAATTTCCATAAGAATCCACTAAATTTCCAGCAGCATCTCTTCTAAAAGCTCCATTTCGTGTATAGTAAGCCTCTCCATCGGCACCTAAAACACCAAAAAAACCTTTTCCTTGAAGTGCTACATCAAATTCACCCTCACTTGCCACAGGCGAGCCTTGCTCAAAAACAATCTGAGAAGAAACAGCTCCAGCACCATATCCACCTTGAGCAGGGTTGGTTGATTGGGTTGTTATGGTGGTATAAAAAATATCTTTAAATTGAGCATCAGAGTATTTAAAGCCCGTGGTATTGACATTTGCTATGTTATTAGCAGTGATATCAATACCAAAGCTATTGCTTTTTACTCCAGAAATCCCATTATAAAATGAATTCATCATGGCTTATGCCCTTTCCTCTTTGTCGCCATCTTCTGTAGATCCAGAAGAACCTCCATCGCTTGAACCACCACTTGAGTCTCCACTTGAACCGCTTCCTCCAGTAGATGAAGATGAACCAAGCTTATAATCTGTTATTTCTTGTATTGCATCAAAAGGAACTTCTTGTCCAGCCATTTTTGCATAGGCAACACCATCTTTAAAAACAACACCTTCGATAGGATAAGTTCCGTAATTTGCAGTGATTTTTTCACCATTTTTATTATTATAAACCATTTTAACAGTGTACTCACCATCACCTGCATAAACCCCATCGTTATTTCTTCCTGGCCACTCCATGGTAAATAAACCTTGAGAAATAGATTTAGCATCGCTTTTTTCACTGAAAACAAGTTTATTATTGCTATCATAAATTTCTAGCGTAACACCGTTTTCATCAGAATCTTCAGGCAAATACATTTTAAGAGCGATAAGCTCATCTGCACCTGTAAGTTTGATTTTATTATCTGAAACAGTTGCCATTTTACCAATAGCCCCTAAAGCTGAAGTACTCATACTTGTACTAAAAGAATCAGAAAGCTTTTGCATAGTTTCAACCATTTTTTGCATAGTTGTATTGGTATTTTGCTGCATTTCAAGTGCACTAAGCTGTGAAGTTTGAGTAAGCATTTTATCGCTATCCATAGGATCTGTTGGATCTTGATGTTGAAGCTCTATCAAAAGAAGTTTTAAAAACGCATCCTTATCTAAGGTAGCATTTGGATTGCTCACTATTCCTGAGCTACTGCTTGAATCTGTTCTAGTTGTTCCACTAGTACTTCCTGAAGAAGTAGTACCTGAAGTTGTAGTAGTGGTATTTAAATTCCAATCCGATGATGATATCATTATAAACTCCTTTTTATTTAGTTTTTTATTATTTAAGCAATAAGTGTTCCAACTTAAAAATACTTCGCTAAAACAAGCTCTAGATTGACTTTTTCACTTTCATTTTTTCCATCTAAAGCATCTTTAAAACCATATCCACTACGATTTTTTCCTTGATTTTGATTTTGCTCTCTTTTACCTTGATCACTAAAATTCATTTCAAGTCCAGTAAATCCCATATTTACAAGAGAATTTTTAAACTCGGCTTGATTTTGGATAAACAAATTCATTGCATTGGTATTGGAGTTGAAATTGATATGAAGGTTATTACCTCTTTGTATCAAAGTTACCTCCACTTCTCCAAGATTATTAGGATTTAGAGTGATACTAAGTTTAGTAATAGGTGCTTTGTATTGATCCACAGCCTCTTTTAAATCTTGTGAAAAATACTGCAAAGTTTCTTTAGGAGTGATATTGCGAGCATTGTTTTGTGTTACTTTATTTAAATCTTTGACTAAAGAATTTAACTCATCTAAGCTATTTTTATCTACATTTTCACTGTGCGTTTTTGTTTGCTCTTGAGTAAAAGTTTCTTTATTAGTAGTAGTATTATTAAAATTTGCATTATTCTCTTTGTTTTGAACTACTTGAGTTTTATTTAAATTTTCAAAATTTAATTTTTGATCAAAGAAATTTTGTTTTATATCTTTATTTTCTTTGTTGTTGTTTTTAGGCTCTTTATTTAGATTAAAATCTTTTTGTGTTAAATTGGAAACTAAATTCTGAGTATCTTTAATAATTTCTTTATTTAAACTTTTATCAAAATTTAAATTTTGATTATTATTTTTTAAATTTTCATTTTGATCTTGTATATTTTCTTGATTTAAATTGTTTTTTTCTTGATTTTTATTTAACTCTTTATTAAAATCTTTGTTTAAGTCTTTGCTTTCTTTATTTAAATCTTTAAGATTTGTAAGCTCCTGAGCACTTGCATTGTCTTTTAGCTCTTTGTTTGAATTTTTATCTTGTTTTGTACTATCTTTAATTAAATCTTTAAGATTGTTATCTTTATTTAAATTATCTTGGTTTTTTTTATCTTTTATATTTAACTCTTCTGTTAAATTTTTTGCAAACTCATCATTTTTGATATTTTTTAAAGTATTTTTAGCATCTGTGGTATCTTCTTCTATTTTTGATTTAACTTTATCGTTTTTTTCGTGTTTGCTTTCTTTGGATGAAAGTATGGAATCTAAATTTTTTAAAGTTTGAGAAAGCAAAGAACCGCTATCTTTAGAATTTGTTTTTTGCGTAGAATGAGTGCTTGTAGTATGAGTTGTATTTTGTAAATTGTGATTTAAATTTTTACTCACATTGGAAATTTTATTATTGATGATTTCTTTAAAAACATTATCCACAGCACCCTTAAAAAAATCAGCCTTATCTAAATTTGGAAAAGTTGCTTTAAGATCAAGAAGACGATCTACTTTAATATTTTTTACATTTAAGCCCAGATCTTTAGCTATGTCCAAAAGCTCACTAAGATTTGATGCACCTTTTAAAGCATTAAAATTAGCCTCTGTTTTAATAAGACTTGAAAGTTGAGTAGAAAGATTTGCTAGTTTAACATCTGCTGTATCTGTTTTTAGCTTATCCAATAAAGAAAGAATTTGCATAAAAGAAGCAGATTCGAAAATGCTTATCTTATCACTCTCATCAAAAGCTCCTTTTTGAAGTCTGTTCATCGCTTCATTAACAACTTCTTTTTGACTGATCTTCATATGATCAGGTAAAAATTCATTGGTTTCATCAATAGAATTAAGCAAAGAATTTAAAAAACTTTCCGTATCATCTTGAGTTGAATTTTTACTATCGCTACTTTCATGTTCTTTATTTTTACTCGTTTTACTAAAGGAACTACTAGTATTAGAAGTTTTACTCGGCGTAAGATTTAAAACATCATTTTGCGGAGCTAAATTTGACATCACTTTTCCTTCAAAAAAATTATTTTAAAAATTTATCTACCATTACATTAGGAAATTTTTCTTTCAAATAAGAATCTTCATATACTTTAATCATCTTATCTTCATTTAAAGCAATTAAAATATTTAAAAGCTCTTCTAAATTTTTAGCATTTAAAATTTTTTCTAAATTTTCTTCATTTTCTAAAATTTCTGTAAGCTCACTTGAAATTCTTGCCATTTTTTCATTTTTATCTGATCTAAAAGTTTCTAAAAGTTCTAAAACTTGAAGTAAAACTTCATTTTTTCTCTCAGCTAAATCGCTTTTAAATTCAATAAAAATCTCTTCATTTAATGGTTTTGACATTTTAACTTCCTTATTTAAAATTTTAATTTCACAAGTCTTTAAAGCAAGAAGTGTTCCAAGTTTTGATGCTTTGTAGTTTAAGTTAAATTTTTGTATAATCTAAGCTTTTAAAAATTTAGCTTTGGAGAAGGAAATTTGGAAAACATTAGAAATATAGCAGTTATAGCTCACGTTGACCATGGTAAAACCACTATGGTAGATGAATTATTAAAACAATCAGGCACCTTTAGCGAAAGAGAACAAATTTCAGAACGCGTTATGGATAGCAACGATATAGAAAAAGAACGTGGCATTACCATACTTTCAAAAAACACAGCGATCAATTACAAAGGTACAAAAATCAACATCATAGATACTCCAGGGCATGCTGATTTTGGCGGAGAAGTAGAACGCGTTTTAAAAATGATTGATGGAGTTTTGCTTTTAGTAGATGCTCAAGAAGGCGTTATGCCGCAAACTAAATTCGTGGTTAAAAAAGCTTTATCTTTAGGGCTTAAACCTATAGTTGTAATCAACAAAATCGACAAACCAGCTGCTGATCCTGAAAGAGTGATCAATGAAATTTTTGATCTTTTTGTAGCCCTAGATGCAAACGATGAGCAACTTGACTTTGCTATAGTTTATGCTGCAGCAAAAAATGGTTATGCTAAACTTGATCTAAACGATGAAAGTGATAATATGGAGCCACTTTTTAAAACCATACTTGAACGCGTTCCAGCGCCAAGCGGTACTAATGACAATCCTTTACAACTTCAAGTTTTCACTTTAGGGTATGATAATTTCGTAGGTAAAATAGGCATTGCTAGAATTTTCAATGGGGTTGTTAAGAAAAATCAAAGCGTAATGCTTGCAAAAGCTGATGGCACCAAAGTAAATGGTAGAATTTCAAAACTCATTGGTTTTATGGGCTTAGAAAAAATGGATATTGAAGAAGCAGGAAGTGGAGATATTGTAGCTATAGCAGGTTTTGAAGCTTTAGATGTTGGCGATAGCGTTGTAGATCCAAACAATCCTATGCCACTTGATCCTTTACACATTGAAGAGCCGACTTTAAGCATAGTATTTTCTGTAAATGATGGACCATTAGCAGGAACTGAAGGAAAACATGTAACTTCAAATAAAATCGCTGAACGTTTAGAAGCTGAAATGAAAACTAATATTGCTATGAAATACGAAAGCACAGGCGAAGGTAAATTTAAAGTAAGCGGTAGGGGCGAACTTCAAATCACTATTTTAGCTGAAAATATGCGTCGTGAAGGTTTTGAGTTTTGCATGGGAAGACCTGAAGTTATCGTAAAAGTTGAAGATGGAGTTAAAACAGAACCTTTTGAACATTTAGTTATCGATGTGCCTGAAGAATTTAGCGGTGCGGTAATAGAAAAACTTGGCAAAAGAAAAGCTGAAATGAAAACCATGGCACCAACGGGCGATGGACAAACAAGACTTGAGTTTGAAATTCCAGCACGCGGACTTATAGGTTTTAGAAGTCAGTTTTTAACCGATACCAAAGGCGAAGGCGTGATGAATCATAGCTTTTTAGAATTCCGTCCTTTTAGCGGTGCGGTTGAAAAGCGTAATAATGGAGCGTTAATTTCTATGGAAAATGGCGTGGCTTTAGGGTATTCTTTGTTTAACCTTCAAGAGCGTGGAGTACTTTTCATAGAGCCTCAAACTAAAGTTTATACCGGTATGATTATAGGTGAGCACTCTCGTCCAAATGATTTAGATGTTAATCCTATCAAAGGAAAGAATCTTACCAATGTAAGAGCAAGTGGAAGCGATGATGCAATCAAGCTTGTGCCACCTAGAAAATTAAGTCTTGAAAGAGCTTTAGAGTGGATAGAAGAAGATGAACTTGTAGAAGTTACGCCTGTAAATGTGCGTGTTCGCAAACGCTATCTTGATCCAACTCAAAGAAAAAGAATGGAAAAAGCAAAATCTTAATGGATTTAAAAAGCTTAGAAAATAATAGAATTTATATACTTAAACGCTTAGGAATCTTAAAATTCCTAAGCATTATCGAAGCCTTACTTGTAGGTTTTTTAGCCTTTGTTTTTATAAGAGATGCCTTAATCGCAGTAATTTTAGCTGTTTTTGTAGGTGTTTTTTTCTTTCGTTTTACAGCTAAAAAACTAAAACTCGCACAAAAAGAATTACAAACTAATGCTTTAAATTTATTTTTGCGTCGTTTTGGGGCAAAATTTAAAAAGCAAAGTTTAAGCCAAAAAGACTTTTTAAAATTAGAACTTACAAAGGATTTAAAAGAATTTAAAAGTCAAAACTGCTTTGAATTTAAGGATTTTAAAATTTATGATATTCAGTTTTTGGACGAAAATAAACGCTTTTTTTGCGGAATTTTGCTCGAAATTTTAAGTGCAAACAAAAATCCTAGCTTGGAAAATGAAGAGCAAATTTATATCAAACTTCAAGATAAAAATTTCACTTTAAATCATATCTTTTCTAAGGACAATCACTATCTTATCGCTACTCTAACAAATCCTTTTTTCATCGACTTAAAAGAAAGCCTAGAAAAAAATTTCAAAAATTTAGAAAACAATCTCAAGCTAATAGAAGAAAAAATCATCAAAATTTAATCCTCATCTTTTGCTAAATTTTCAAGACTTTTAATCCCTTCTTCACCTATCAAATTTCCGCCTTGCAAGTCACTAAATATCGCATTTAAAGAACTCACTATGGCAGTAGAATTAAAGCTTAAATTTTCTATGGCTCTTTCTCTTTTTTTCCATATATTTTGCAAGGCTCTTTTTTCTGCTTCTAGCTCTTCTTTCATATTTTGATAAGTTTTGAGTATGAAGGTGATTTGAGTGTTAAATTCCTTAGAATTGAGGTATTCGTATAAGATATGATTTTTCTCATCTTTGTTTTGTAAAGCATTTTTGAGCTTGTAAGCATTGACAATGCTTTCTCTAAGCACCGCCAAAACGCCTTTAAATTCATTAAAAGTACAGATCAAAATTCCTTCTTTAAAATGCGTTTTTTCTTTATCTTTTGGCATAGTTTTTGTGATCAAAACCGCTATATCACTTTTAGCGGCTATGCTGTCAAGCTTAAGCTTGTCGATCCACTCTTTATTAAACTCCTTAGTGCGTTTGCTCTCATACAAAATACTACCGCAAATATTGCCAAAGCTGTCTTTTACGATATGCAAACAATCCGCCCCATTTACACCCTTTGGCACTTCTTTTACTTCATCACTTAAATACTCACTTTGTATGTATTCTTCTATGAGTAGTTCGGCCGCTTCGCCTTGGAGTTGCTGTGAGCCTTGCTCTATCCTGCGTTGTGCGTCCTCTAGCTTTTGAGCTACGCTTTTAAAATTTGTTTCTAATTCTTTGTATTTAAGATCTTGCTCTTGAGTGCTTTTTTGAAATTCAAGACGCATTTTTTCTCTTTCAAGCTCTAGTTTTTTGCCTTCTTGTTCTTTAAATTCTTTAAACGCCTCTTCTTTAACCTCAAATTTAAGCCTTTCTTCGTTTTCTTTTTGCTCTCTTTTTAGCTTTTCATTTTCAGCTTTTATGCTTAAAAATTCGCTAAGTTCTTTGCTTTTTTTCTCTAGTTCTTCTTGCATGATTTTCATTTCATTTTCATGCTCTTTGTTAAACTTCTCACTGAATTCTTTTTGGAAATTTTGCTTTTGTGTGAGAAGTTCTTGTTCAAATTTTTGCTTTTCTAAAAGAAGCTTTTGGCTTACTTGCTCGCTTATGAGTTTTTCTTGTTCTATCTTTTGGGCTTTTAAGTCATTAAAAGCTTTGGTGTATTCGGCTCTTTTGGCATTGACCTCATCTTCAAATTCTTTTTTTTGCTTAAGCATTTCTTGCTTGGCTTTGTCTAAAATTTGAGCATATAAAGCAGTGCTGATATCGATAAAACTTCCACAACTTGGGCATTTTATTTGTTCATTTTGGTTTAAATTTTGCATAAAAAATTTCCTTAGAATTTTTCTCTAAATTTAACATAGAAAAACAAAGATTATTCTAAGATTGACTTGTTAAAATCATTCTTTTAGAATAATTAGGATTACAAATGCAAAAACACGCCAAAATTCACGGCTTCGCCAAATTTAAACTTATCATTATCCTTGCTTTGATGTCAAGCATAGCGCCACTTTCTACAGATATGTATTTGCCTGCACTTTCTCATGTAAAACAAAGCTTTCAAACTAATTCTTTTTTAACCCAACTTAGTATTGCAAGTTTTTTTATCGCTTTTGCTTTAGGACAGCTTATATATGGGCCTTTAAGTGATATTTTTGGGCGTAAAATTCCAGCTTTGGTAGGGATATTTTTCTTCATCGTTTCGAGTTTGTTTTGTGTGATTATCGATGATATTTATGCTTTTATCGCTTTGAGATTTTTTGAAGCACTTGGGGGTTGTGCAGGTGTGGTTATCGCAAGGGCTATTGTCAATGACTTGTTTGAGATCAAAGAAGCTGCAGGGATTTTTGCTTTGATGATGGTTTTTAGTTCTCTTGCTCCCATGCTTTCGCCAACTTTTGGGGGAATTTTACTGGAGTATTTTTCATGGCATAGTATTTTTGCGACTTTGTTTGCTTTGGGAATTTTGCTTTTTTTGATGATACTTTTTGGTTTAAAAGAGTCCGCACCTCATCTTAAAAACAAAAAATTTTCCCATCATGAAGCGATGAAAAGCTACAAATTTGTTTTAAGCGATAAACGCTTTTTAGTTTATATACTATGTGCTTCTTTTGCTTTGGCGGCGATGTTTGCTTATATCACAGGATCAAGCTTTGTTTTTACGCAGTTTTTTGGCTTGAGTGAGCAAAAATTTGCCTTGCTTTTTGGAGCAAATGCTCTAGGCTTTGTCATCTTTGCAAATATCAATGCAAGGCTAGTGCGTAAATTTGAAAGTGAAAAAATACTTTCAAAAGCTTTGATGATCATGTTTGTATCGACTTTGATCTTACTTATCAATGCCTTTTTTCATCCAAATTTCTTGCTTTTTGAACTTAGTATTTTTACAAGTATAGCTATGCTTGGTTTCATCGCACCCAATACCACGACTTTGGCTATGGCAAGGTTTAAAGAACATAGCGGAACTGCTTCTGCGGTGCTTGGAACGGTGCAATTTGGTTTTGCAGGGCTTATTTCTTTTGTGGTTGGGGCTATTAACGCAAATACGCCGATAATCCTTGCTTGTGTAATGTGTGCTTGTGTCTTGGTGGCAAATATGATATATTTTCTAATCAAAATAAAGGATAAAAAATGAAAACAAATAATATCTTTATGGCTTTAGCCATAGTTTTGGCAAGTTTGATTCTAGCTTTTGGATTTAACAAGGCTTTAAGTGATTTTAAAACACTTGAAAGAAGTGTAAGTGTAAAGGGTTTAAGTCAAAAAGAAGTCGAAGCGGATACTTTGATACTTCCTATAAAATTCACAAGATCAAACAACAATCTTACAAATTTATACGAAGAACTAGAACAAGATAAAGAAAATATCATTAAATTTTTAAAAGAACAAGGCGTAAAAGAAGATGAGATTAGCTATAACTCGCCAAACATCATAGATCGTTTAAGCGATCCTTATAGCAACGATACTCAAGCTACATACCGATACATAGGCACTGCGAATTTACTCATCTATACGCAAAACGTAAAGCTTGGGAAAAGCATACTAGAAAACATTTCAAGTCTTGCAAAATTTGGCATAGTAACAAAAATCGATAATTATGACATAGAATACCTTTACACCAAGCTAAATGAGATAAAACCTCAAATGATAGAAGAAGCAACGCTCAATGCTAGAAATGCAGCGATAAAATTCGCACAAGATTCAAACAGCCATCTAGGCAAGATAAAAAAGGCTTCTCAAGGACAATTTAGCATCAGCAACAGAGATAAAAACACACCTTACATCAAAACCTTAAGAGTGGTTTCTACTATAGAATACTACTTAAAGGACTGATGATGAATTTTCAAGCTAAGCTTTAAGGCTTAGCTTGGCACTATGGAACTTTTTCGTGCGGTTTTTAAATAGTTTTTTATAATTATTTTTCTATTTTTGCCTTAATTTTATCTTGAATCCTCTTTAATGTATCAAATGGAAGAATATCAAGCATTTTTTCAATCACACTTAAACTAGGAATTTCACCTTTTTTATCAAGTATTTTGCTTGGATTATTTTCGGCAGAATCTAACATAATTCTTAAAAGTTGATTTTTTAACTCCTCATTATTTGCTTCTTTAATCTGAGTTTCATATCCTTTATAAGTTTGATTTAATCTTTGTTTGTAAGCATACTCACTTGCTATTCTTTTATACTCTGCAATTTGTTTTGTAGAATAATAAGTAAAAAATCCACTAAAAAATAAAAACGGAAAAGCTCTAAAAAAACTTGCAAATGTAAAATCTTTATTTAATGATATAATAAAATAAATTACAAAAAGAGTTATAAAAAGAACTATGGAGCCAATAAAAATACCATTCCACTTTTTAATATTTTCTTGCATATCTTCTTTTTCGTCTTTATAAGCTTCGGCTAATCCTTTAGAAGTTGCACCTGGCAATAATTCATCTATTTTATCATTTTTTTCTTTATACAAATTTTCAAATTTATCTTTATAATCATTTAAACAATTTCCTAATTCTTGTTTTTTACTAGAAATTAAATTGTTTATTTCAGTCCGTTTTTCATCTAAATATTTTTCAAGAGATAACTTTCCATTTTTTCCATTTTCATCTGCTTCAACACCAATAAAAATTTTATTATAGAATTCTTCAAATTCTTTTATTTTGTCTTTATTTTCTTCGATATCACCACAAGCTTGTTCCAACTTCGAGATAATCCCTTTGGTAACATTCCCTTGAGCATTTTGATCATAAAATTTCTCATAGTCGCTCTTTATTCTATCTGCATATTCTTTAGCTTTTTCTATCTCTATTAAAGCACTACTTTCATTTTTATTATCAGATTGAATATCAAAAATTTTCCAATAAATTTCATCTATATCTTTTTGTCCGATTTTTATATCTTCAATCATATCTTTTATAGACATTTCTTCATTATTGCCATTTCCTTTATAAACAGAATTAAATTCCGCAATATCTTTCAATGAATTTTGTATAGCATTATTTTCGATTAGATCAAGAAATTGCTCTAATTGTTTTAAAGAATTTTCATCTTTAATGTTTTTAATAAATTTATAAAATAACTTTTTTTGCTCTTTAGTTAAATTTTCCATTTTTGCTCCTTATTTTCAATGATTTTTATCTCATCTTCGGTGAGATTGTAGAGTTTATAAACCAAAGAATTGATTTTGTTTTCTAGTTCTTGGGTGTTTGCGTTTTTGTCTTGCTCTTTGGCTTTTAAAATCCCATCGACTAAATTTATAAGCTCATTGGCTAATTTTTGATTTTTAGAATTTATTTTTGGTATAGGAAGTTTTTCTAAAAATGCTTTTTTGTATCTAAAGCCATTTTCTCCTAAATTTCCACCTGCATAGAATGTTTTAAAGATGAAAGCAACAAAGTCATTATTTAAAAAAGCAATAAGATATTTTAAATTTTCACCTGTTAAAATAAAACTTGTAGCTTCTGCATAAAAATTTAACTTTGTATCTAAATAAAATTGTGGCTTTTTTACAATTTCACTATACACTAGCTTTTCTTTTTCAAATTCTTGATAATAGTTTGCTCCCCATCTTTGCAAACAATACCATTCATAACGAATTCCTGTTTCTTCTTTATTTCTTTTAGATAATCTTTCTTTATGAGACAACAAGTGCTTATATAAGCTCGGATATTGTTCTTTTAAATCTTGTTCATTTTCTAGCATTGTCTTTGGTTTTTCAACATTTGGAAAATGCCAAGGTATAAATATCACCCAAAGTCCCGCCCATTCATAGCTATATCTTTTTATATCGCGTCCGCGTAGCATTTTGCGTATGAGTTTGGCGGTGCGTTCTTTTTCGGCTTCATCTTTGCAATTTGCTAAAATTTCATTTCTTTTTTCAGTACTGATGATAAAGGCTTCGTTATAGCCTGTTAAAATTCCACGATATATATTAAGTCCTTGCCATTCTTTAAGCGGAGTTCCTATGCGTTCTATCTTGGCTTTTAGGGAATTTGTGCTTTCATCACTGAAAGTAAAATTTTCTTTACTTAAGGACTTTTGCGACAATTCTTTAAAGTCCTTACACAAATCGATACTATATCCACAAGCTTTTAAATTTTCATTATCCAAAGCAAGATATCTAAAGCTACTAACCTTGCTTTTTAACTTTTCAAAGCTCAATATACTCGTATCCACTGTCGCACTATCGAAAACTTTTATGCCATTTAAGTCGATATAATCCAAAATCGAAACATTTTTAAGCAAAAATTCACGCAAAGCCTCGCCATATCCTGCGCGCGTGTATTTGTTAGAAGTGATGAAAGATAAAACACCATTTGATTTAAGGATATTAAAACCAAGCTCATAAAAATAAGTATAAATATCGCTCGTGCCTTTATAAACCTTATAATTTTTAGCCAAATTCGGCTTAAGCTCTTTAATCTCTTCTTGTCTTATATAAGGCGGATTGCCGATGATGAGATCAAAGCCTTGAAAATTTCCATCATCGTCCAAAATTTCAGGGAATTCAAAACGCCATTCGAAGCTGTTTTCAAATTCTTCCCCACTCATTTCATAATCAATCTTAGCTCTTTGAGCTTTAATTTTATAAAAAGATTCGATAGCCTTTTTTTGCTCATCTAAAGAAAGTTCTTTTTTAAACAAAATTCCCTCTTTGCTTAAACCCTTCAAGCCCTCAAACAAAGTTTCATTATCGAGCATAAAATCCCCAAATTTATTCATATGCTCATCGATATTCTTTTGAAGCTCTTTAGTTTCGCTAGGATTTTTAAGCTCAAGAGCAAAAACCGCTTTAATATCTTTTATTTTTACCCTAAGTTCTTCTTTGTTTCTACGATAGGCGGTTTGGTTTGGATTTTTATAGTCTTTGACAAAATTTTTATATTTTTCTACTTGAGATTTAATATTGTTATTTGAAAATTTATCATTAGGTTTAAATCTCGATATCAAAGAATTCCCGCATTTTATATTTATATCGATGTTTGGCAGGGTTTTAAGATCGTGATACGCCTCATCCTCAAAGCTTTGGTAAAAGCTGTGTTTTAAAAGCTCTATCCAAAGTCTTAGCTTGGTGATCTCGCATGAATTTGGGTTGATATCGACGCCAAAAAGGTTGTTTTCTATGATATCTTTTTTCGTGTAAAAAAGCTCTTTTTGGATCAAGTGGGCTTTGTCTTTGTCCGAATGCGGGCGTTTGTATTCTACAAATTCGCCTTTGCGGTTGGTGATGAGAATTTCATCGTTTTGCACTTCTAGGTAAAACTCCTCATCAAAAAGATTGAGCTCATCGTAGATGCTTAGCATGACATTTAAAGCCGACACTAGAAAATGCCCACTTCCTACCGCAGGATCGCAAATTTTTATGGAATTTAAAAGCTCTTTTTGTGCGTTTTTATCCTCTTTTCGCAAATCCCTTCTTAGCTCGCTGATATCTGTAGCCTTAAGATCGAATTTGGCATTGAATTTATCAAGCACTACTTTTGTGATACTTTCTTTACACATATAAGAAGTGATAAAGCTTGGAGTATAAAAACTTCCTTCTTTGTAGCCATTGAGCTTTTCAAACACATTTCCCAAAACGCTTGAGCTTATAAGCTCTTTTTGGCTTAAAATTTCACTTTGCTCATCATCACTACCAAAATCAAAACTATCCAAAAATTCAAACAAATACTCCAAAAGCCCCACTTGTCCTTTTTTAGCCTTGCATTTGTCATCTTTTAGCACCGTGTTTTTATAGTAGTTAAGCTTTAAATCATTGTTTAAATTTGAAATTTCAAGCGTGTTTTCTATGCTTTGTTTTTCAAACAAAGAAGAATTCAAGTAAGGCAGGTAAGCAAATTCGCTTTTCTTTCGCGCGCTTCTTCCTTTGGCTAAAATTTCAAAGAAAAGCTCGCTAAGCTTGTCAAAATCAGGGATTTTTTTAAAATTTAAAAATTTCAAATTTTTATCATCATTAAAACGCACCAAATTCGACTCTATAAGCTTTAAAAACAAGATACGATTAAGCCATAAAATCAAAAGTTTTAAAATGGTTTCAAAATTTTCTTCTTCAAGCTTGGAATTTATAGCTGTGTAGAAGGTGCCTTGCTCTTCTTTGCTCTCTTGGCTTTTTGCGATGATGAGCTTTGAGTTTTGCTTGCTTTCGCAAAGCCCTAAGATATATAAAAGCTCTTTGTAAAAGGCGTTGTTGAGCGAATTTGCATCGTTGGGGTTAAACTCGCTTAGTAAAAAGTCTTTGTGAAAAATTTTAAACAAAGGCTTGAGCTTACTAAAGCTCGGCTTTTCTTGCTCCAAAATAGGCTTTAAGTCGATAAAAACACCCTTTAAGCTAGGCTCATCAAATAAATCCTTTCTTGTGATAGAATCAAGGTATTTTTCACTGCTTAAAAGCTTTTCGCACTCTTTGTAAAATTCATCGGTATTGCCCTTAAAATGAGAATCTTTTCTTTCAAAATTTTCAAAAGCTTCTTTAAAATACTTGTTTTTGTTAAAAAGCTCTTCAAACAAATCCACCTTAAAGATATAAAAACGATAAAAATCCGTGATGATGATGTGCTTGAGTGATGAATTTAAAGCCTTTCTTTCACGAAGATAATACAAAATGCACTCGTGCAAAGCCTTGCAGTTGGGCTTGCTTTGACTAAAGAATTCTTTAGAATGGGGCAATTTTGCTTCAATGATGACTTGAATTTGCTTGTCTTTTTTCAAAGCAAGATCTATACCGCTGTTGCCTTTATGTATACTTTTTATCTCACACTCAAAATGCAAATTTTCAAAAAATTTGCTTAAAGCGTTTGCTACTAGGGAGTCTTCGTTGTTTTTGAGATTGTTTTCTAAGCTTGTTTTATAATCTTTTAAAGCTTTTGTAAATTCATTTAGCTCTGCTTCTAAAATAGGCTTTTTGCGGTAGTAGGGATTTAAAAATTCTTTTTCATCCATAGCTTCAAATTTCATCTTACGCCTTTTTTTAAAATAGTTTCTATTTTATCAAAATTTATTTTAAAGAATCAAAATTCGATATTTAGTGTTATAATTACAAATACCAAGGAGCAAAAGTATGGAAACTCAAGATTCAATAAAAAATTTTCAAGAAAGCTTGTATGAAGGTTTAGAAGAACAAGATGATAAAGAAAATGAAATTTATCCCATAAAAGATATCAAAATTGAGAAAAAAAGTTTCAGTGTTTATGAAGCAAATCGCAGAATAATTAAAAACGATTTTATTTTAACACCGGAATTTCAAAGAGATCAAAGATGGAATAATAAACAAAAATCGGAGCTTATAGAATCTATATTAATGGGAATTCCTATCCCTGTAATATATGCCTATCAAACAGGAGATGGAAGATTAGAAATAGCAGACGGCAAACAAAGACTCGGATGCTTAAATGAGTTTTTGGAAGGTAAATTAATCTTAAAAGGATTAAAAATATTAACAGATTGTAATGGTAAAAAATTTGAACAATTACAAGCACAAGAAAAAACCAGAATAGAAGACTATCAAATAGATATGTATATAATATCTCCACAAACCCCTGAAAAAATTAAATACGATATTTTCGATAGAGTAAATCGTGGTGGAACAAAAATCAATAATCAAGAAATGCGTAATGCGCTATACAACGGAACTTGTACAAAAATTATCAATAAAATGAGTGATTATGAAGCATTTAAAGAAGCAACAGGAAATCCAAATAGTAAAAACATGAAAGATAGATATTTAAATTTAAGATTTCTCTCCTTATATCTTTGCATAACAAAAAAAATAGATATAGAATTGTTTACTCCTATGGATGATTTTTTAGCAAAGGCCATGAGAACCATTAATAAAAAGGCGGAACAAGATTTTGAATCTTTTTTGCAAAATTATGAAGAGATAATGAAATTTATTGCCATTAATTACAAAGATAACTTATTTAGATTTAAGACCAAAGATATCCATAAAACAAATAAAAGACAATTAAGTATGGCATTGTTTGAAGCCTTAACTTCTGCATTTATGTATGCAAAAGAAAACAATAAACCTTATCCTTTAAAAGAACAAATAGATATATTTAAACAAGAACTTGATAAGCCTGAAAAAATAACCTATGGTATCGATAGCAAAGAAAATATCGAATTTAGAATCAATAAAGCATTGGAACTTATCAAATGATACACAAATTACACATAAAAAACTTTAAATTAATTAAAGATAATAGTTTTGATTTTAAACCATTAACTATAATCACTGGAACAAACTCGTGCGGAAAATCTTCAATATTACAAACGCTTTGTTTTTTTATAAATACAAATATTTTAAATATAGAAAAGTCTATGTATATACAAAATTTTACTAGAAATTTATATATTTTTGATCAGATGAGAAATAAAGATTTACATGAAGATTCAATTCATATAACATTAAACGAAAAAAATATAATAAATATCACAAAAGAAGAAATAACCAAAAATACTGAATATTTATTTGATTTTGAAGAAAATTTCTATTATTTAAAATCTAATAGAAATTTAATTCAAGATACCGAAAAAATACAAAATAATATCAAATTTGGAGTTTCTGGTGAATATATAGGCAATTATTTTTCTACAAATAGTTTAAAAAGTATTGATGAAATTTTTTATGAAAATCCCGATAGTAATAAAATTTTAAATTATCATGTTGATAAATGGATAAAAGAAATATTGGATTTAGAAATTTCTTTTACGACAAATGAAAGTATAGACATTATACTCAATGGATTTAAAGATAAAAATTTTTCTAATTATTTCCTGCCATCTAATATATCCACTGGCTTAAATTTTGCTACTAAGATTATTATTATTGGGTTATCTTTAAAAAAAGGAGATATATTTATAATAGAAAACCCAGAAATTCATTTGCATCCAAAAGCTATCTCTAAATTTGCAGATTTCTTTGCATTTTTGGTTTCAAAAGGAATTCAAGTTATCATCGAAACTCATTCTAATTATCTTTTGAGTAAATTAAGATATATAAATTTCAAAAAAGAATTTAAAGATGAAGATTGTATTATTTACTATAAAGATCAACAAACAGATTTTGTACCAATTTTTATTCATTCTGGAAAATTTACCAACATAAATAGAGAAAAAATTAATTTTCCTACAGGATTTTTTGACACAGATTTGGATAAATTAATGGAAATAAGATGAAATTTTCACTTGTGCTTGATGATGAAGTATTAATAGAATTTGAAAAATTCAAAAATTCTCTTGAATGCGACAAAAATATCATCGAAAATTTATTCAAATACTATAAACCAACACATTTAATCAATTTAAAGCAAATTCAAAAATTAGAAGAATCAAATCTAGTTATAGACAGTGATATAAAAAGTGCTTTTCTCCAAAGTGGATATGCTAATCTAACCTTAGAAAAACTCTCACAAAAAACTACTCTAAAAATCATTTTAACAAATGACAAAAACAAATCTTTTCCATATCTTTATATAAAAGATGAAAAAATAGAAAACAATTTATGTGCAACATTTAAACAAAAGGAATCTAGAGAGAAAGCTTTTGAATATTTTAAAAATTTGTTTTTAGAAGCTAATAGTATTTTTATATATGATCAGTATTTAACACAAGAAAATTTAAACGATTTTATAGAGATATGTAGTATTAATAAAAATATTTATTTGCCTAAATATATTTACAGTAGAATAAATCCTCATAACGAAATGATAAAAATAGACAAACAAAATAACCGCTACTTGGGTTGTCACGATAGGTATATTTTAATATATTATCCAACCTATAAAATAGAACTGATATTAACTAGTGGGATAGATTATTTATTAGATACAGAAAAAGATTTCACTTATATTGTTAGAGTAATCACATCTTCTACCTCTTAGTAAAATACTTTAATTATATTATTCACTAACCAACTCAAACAAACCAATGAATATAACCTAACTGATTAAATTAAATAAATTAATAAACTAATCAAGCAACGACTGATAAAGTGTTTAACTAAACCAACAAAAGCATAAATCAATTAAACTAATGATTGAATATAAAAATAATAAGTTGTAGATAAGTAAAAGCATTATACAAAGCATTCTAAGCTGATTAAATACAATTAGAACTAAAGCATAAATCAATCCAAGCCAATTAAACATAAACATAAAAGAACAATGAATACAAAAACATATTTAATTAGCATAAAAACAAATTCAATCAATAAAAAAATAATTAATACAATAATAGATTTAATAAACATAAAAAAATAATTAAATATAAAAACAACGATTGACATATAAAAACTAAGATTTTAAATCTATAAGAATAAGATAAAGAAGAATTAACAAGTCCGCAATGAGCTACTTTCCCCCTGCCAGTAAGGCGTAGTATCATCACCCACGATGTGCTTAGCTTCTTGGTTCGGGATGGAGCAAGGCGTTTCCACATCTGTATAATCACGGACATTGTTATTTAAATATTCTTTGAAAGATTTAACTTAAGAATAAAGCTTTTATTTTTTATTCTATTGTTTTATTTTTTTGCTTTTCTTCTATTCTTTTTTATTTTTCTTTTTTTGTTTTTTAATTTTTACTTTTATCTTTTAAATCTTATCTTTCATCTTGTCAATGAATCAAATCTTTACTCTCTTTGATAAGTTTTTATATAGAATACTTAAAAAACAATGTTAAGAGCAAGTTCTAATATAAACCCTACTTGAAAGATTTCTATATCACTTTAAATCAATATTACTATTTAAAGCTTTAGTAAAAACCTTAACAAGGAAGTGATGCTTTATTAAAGATAAGCCAAACGCTCTATTAGTACTGGTCAGCTAAAGGACTTTCATCCATTACACACCCAGCCTATCAAACTAGTAGTCTTCTAGAGAGCTTAGAGAAGATTCATCTTAGAGTTGGCTTCACGCTTAGATGCTTTCAGCGTTTATCCTTTCCAAACTTAGCTACGCTGCGATGCTCTTGGCAGAACAACAGCTACACCAGTGGTTTGTTCAACCCGGTCCTCTCGTACTAGGGTCAAATCTCTTCAATCTTCTTACGCCCACGGCAGATAGGGACCGAACTGTCTCACGACGTTCTGAACCCAGCTCGCGTACCGCTTTAAATGGCGAACAGCCATACCCTTGGGACCTGCTCCAGCCCCAGGATGCGATGAGCCGACATCGAGGTGCCAAACCTCCCCGTCGATGTGAGCTCTTGGGGGAGATCAGCCTGTTATCCCCGGGGTACCTTTTATCCTTTGAGCGATGGCCCTTCCACACAGAACCACCGGATCACTAAGACCGACTTTCGTCTCTGCTTGACTTGTATGTCTTGCAGTTAAGCTGGCTTATACCTTTATACTCTACGAACGATTTCCAACCGTTCTGAGCCAACCTTTGTAAGCCTCCGTTATTATTTGGGAGGCGACCGCCCCAGTCAAACTACCCACCAGACATTGTCCCACTTGAGGATAACTCAAGCTGGTTAGCTACCCAAATAAGAAAGAGTGGTATCTCAACAATGGCTCATATACAACTGGCGTCATATACTCAAAGCCTCCCACCTATCCTGCACATTCTTATCCAAGTAGCAGTGTCAAGCTGTAGTAAAGGTCCACGGGGTCTTTCCGTCTTGCCGCGGGTAGGAGGAATTTTCACCTCCACTACAATTTCACTGGATCCCTCTTTGAGACAGCTCCCATCTCGTTACGCCATTCATGCAGGTCGGTATTTAACCGACAAGGAATTTCGCTACCTTAGGACCGTTATAGTTACGGCCGCCGTTTACTCGGGCTTCGATCAAGAGCTTCGCTAATGCTAACCCCATCAATTAACCTTCGAGCACCGGGCAGGCGTCACACCCTATACATCCTCTTACGAGTTAGCAGAGTGCTGTGTTTTTGGTAAACAGTCGGGAGGGACTCTTTGTTGTAAGTTTCCTTGCTTTCGGAGTAAATCCTAATACAAAGCTAACCACACCTTATACCGAAGATACGGTGCTATTTTGCAGAGTTCCTTAAAGAGAGTTCTTCCACGCGCCTTAGAATACTCATCCCACCCACCTGTGTCGGTTTACGGTACGGGCAACATTAGCTAAACTTAGAAACTTTTCTTGGCTCGACGGCATCAGGGGTTCTTCTATCCATCCGAAGACTTCAAAAAGCCTTTCAGTTCTCGGAGTATTGTTATACGGATTTGCCTGTATAACCTCCTACGACCTTAGACTAGCACTTCCATCCGCTAGCCCCCTTAGCCCTAAGCGTCCTTCCATCGCACACTAATGTTGGTATTGGAATATTAACCAATTTGCCATCGTCTACCCCTTTCGGACTCGACTTAGGACCCGACTAACCCTACGATGACGAGCATCGCGTAGGAAACCTTGGGTTTACGGCGTTAATGATTCTCACATTAATTATCGCTACTCATGCCTGCATGCTCACTTCTATTCGCTCCAGCACTCCTTACCGGTATACCTTCGACGCAAATAGAACGCTCTCCTACCACTTAGTAAACTAAGTCTACAGCTTCGGTACTTACTTTAGCCCCGTTATATTTTCCGCGCAAAATCACTAGACCAGTGAGCTATTACGCTTTCTTTAAAGGATGGCTGCTTCTAAGCCAACCTCCTGGTTGTTTAAGTAACTTCACATCGTTTTCCACTTAAGTAAGATTTAGGGACCTTAGCTGGTAGTCTGGGTTGTTTCCCTCTTGACGACGGATTTTATCACTCGCCGCCTGACTGCTGTGATTACATATAAGGTATTCGGAGTTTGATAGGGTTTGGTACATTGGTGTATGCCCTAGCCCATTCAGTGCTCTACCCCCTTATATTACGACACAACGCTATACCTAAATATATTTCGGAGAGAACCAGCTATCACGAAGTTTGATTGGCCTTTCACCCCTATCCACAAGTCATCCCGGGGCTTTTCAACGCCTATGGGTTCAGTCCTCCACTAGTTCTTACACTAGCTTCAACTTGCTCATGGATAGATCACTTCGTTTCGGGTCTGCAGCATCTGACTAAGCGCCCTATTCAGACTCGCTTTCGCTACGGCTTCGCGTTTGCTTAACCTTGCCAGACACCACAACTCGCAGGCTCATTATGCAAAAGGCAGTCCATCACCCTGTATTGCTACATAGGGCTCTGAATGATTGTAAGCAAATGGTTTCAGGTTCTATTTCACTCTGATCACCTCAGTTCTTTTCACCTTTCCCTCACGGTACTTGTGCACTATCGATCTGGTATTAGTATTTAGGGTTGGATCGTGGTCGACCCAGATTCAGACAGGATTCCTCGTGTCCCGCCCTACTCAGGATACTGCTGGCTAAGGTTTGTTTTTCGCATACGGGACTATCACCCTCTATGGTTATACTTTCCAGAATGTTCTGCTAAACTTACCTCTTGCACATTGCAGTCCTACAACCCCCAGTGCAAGCACTGGGTTTGCCCTCTTGCGCTTTCGCTCGCCGCTACTGACGCAATCTCTATTGATTTCTTTTCCTGAGGGTACTAAGATGTTTCAATTCCCCTCGTTCGCTCCTATATAGGTAATGTATATCTCTATACATTGGGTTGCCCCATTCGGAAATCTACGGATCAAAGCTTCTTGACAGCTCCCCGTAGCTTATCGCAGTCTAGTACGTCCTTCATCGCCTTTACCAGTCAAGGCATCCACCATTCGCTCTTAGTAGCTTACCTTTTTTACCTTCTTTAGCGTCAAGGCAAAGCCTTGACTAAGAAGCAAGCTAAAGGCCTACCCCGCCAACCTAAAAGATATTAGGCTGATAAAGTAAGTTAAAGACTAATAGTCTTTCTTGCTTCTTCTGCTAAGAATATGCATAAAAGTTAGATATAATCTAACTTCTACCTTTTTTATTGATTCTAAAACGCATCACTTCCTTGTTAAAGTTTTTATGATAAGACTTCATTATCTTAAGACGGAAAGCATTCAAACACTTAATATAAAACTAAATGATTTAGTCTCAACTAAGCAGTGAGTTTGAAACTTGTCTTTAATTTATAATCCTTAAATCTAATATTCTCTTTATTATAAAAAATAAAGATAGTTAAAAGATATAAATAAAACCAAAGAAAAGATAATTGAGTTTTATCCTTTAACAAGTCCTGTAAAATTGTTTTTATTAAAACTTGCTTGTGACTCTTAACAATGATAATTATAAAGAACATTTAGGTTTAAAACCTAAAGGAAGTATATATATTAACATAATCATTATAAATATAAATGCATAATGTATATGCTACTTATATCTATTAAAGTATATTCTTTTATAGTTAAAGATAAAAATAAATCTAAGTATAGAGTTTATATTTAATCTATTTTATATACTTGCTTTAGATTTTAAAGCTTCTTTATTCAAATCTTTTTTATGGTGGGCCTAACAAGACTTGAACTTGTGACCTCACCCTTATCAGGGGTGCACTCTAACCAGCTGAGCTATAGGCCCTTAATAAATGGTGGAGAATAGCGGGATCGAACCGCTGACCTCCTGCGTGCAAAGCAGGCGCTCTCCCAGCTGAGCTAATTCCCCATAAATAATTAGCTTTATCATCAATCTTTGAAATCTAAACAAGAATCAATTGAGTTTATATATTGAAGTAATAGTTGTGAGACTTATTACTCTGTACTCTAGAAAGGAGGTGATCCAACCGCAGGTTCTCCTACGGTTACCTTGTTACGACTTCACCCCAGTCGCTGATTCCACTGTGGACGGTAACTAGTTTAGTATTCCGGCTTCGAGTGAAATCAACTCCCATGGTGTGACGGGCGGTGAGTACAAGACCCGGGAACGTATTCACCGTAGCATGGCTGATCTACGATTACTAGCGATTCCGGCTTCATGCTCTCGAGTTGCAGAGAACAATCCGAACTGGGACATATTTTATAGATTTGCTCCACCTCGCGGTATTGCGTCTCATTGTATATGCCATTGTAGCACGTGTGTCGCCCTGGGCATAAGGGCCATGATGACTTGACGTCGTCCACACCTTCCTCCTCCTTACGAAGGCAGTCTATTTAGAGTGCTCGGCCGAACCGTTAGCAACTAAATACGTGGGTTGCGCTCGTTGCGGGACTTAACCCAACATCTCACGACACGAGCTGACGACAGCCGTGCAGCACCTGTCTCTAAGTTCTAGCAAGCTAGCACCCTCTTATCTCTAAAAGGTTCTTAGGATATCAAGCCCAGGTAAGGTTCTTCGCGTATCTTCGAATTAAACCACATGCTCCACCGCTTGTGCGGGTCCCCGTCTATTCCTTTGAGTTTTAATCTTGCGACCGTACTCCCCAGGCGGTACACTTAATGCGTTAGCTGCATTACTGAGATGACTAGCACCCCAACAACTAGTGTACATCGTTTAGGGCGTGGACTACCAGGGTATCTAATCCTGTTTGCTCCCCACGCTTTCGCGCCTTAGCGTCAGTTGAGTTCCAGCAGATCGCCTTCGCAATGGGTATTCTTGGTGATATCTACGGATTTTACCCCTACACCACCAATTCCATCTGCCTCTCCCTCACTCTAGACTATCAGTTTCCCAAGCAGTTTAATGGTTAAGCCATTAGATTTCACAAGAGACTTGATAATCCGCCTACGCGCCCTTTACGCCCAGTGATTCCGAGTAACGCTTGCACCCTCCGTATTACCGCGGCTGCTGGCACGGAGTTAGCCGGTGCTTATTCCTTAGGTACCGTCAGAATTCTTCCCTAAGAAAAGGAGTTTACGCTCCGAAAAGTGTCATCCTCCACGCGGCGTTGCTGCGTCAGGGTTTCCCCCATTGCGCAATATTCCCTACTGCTGCCTCCCGTAGGAGTCTGGACCGTGTCTCAGTTCCAGTGTGACTGATCATCCTCTCAGACCAGTTAAGCGTCATAGCCTTGGTAAGCCATTACCTTACCAACTAGCTGATACTATATAGTCTCATCCTACACCGAAAAACTTTCCCTACTCAACTTGTGTTAAGCAGGAGTATAGAGTATTAGCAGTCGTTTCCAACTGTTGTCCTCTTGTGTAGGGCAGATTAACTATACCTTACTCACCCGTGCGCCACTAATCCACTTCTAGCAAGCTAGAAGCTTCATCGTTCGACTTGCATGTATTAGGCACGCCGCCAGCGTTCACTCTGAGCCAGGATCAAACTCTCCATAAAAATTATAGATAGTTTAATCTTTTTCTTCAAAGAAAAAGTTATGAAAGATTAAAAGAAAAACTTTTAATCTTTTTAATTATTAGATTGAATAGATTTTACATAATTACTTATGCCTAAATCTTTCTGGCTCAATCGATCACTTATTTAGATTTCAAAGATTGACTAATAAGATTTGAATAACAATACTAAGTTAAAAGAACAAAACAAAAAATCATTTATTATATGTAAATAAAGTTTAGTAATAATAAAGTTTTATAAACTTAAATTGCTTTAACTAGGATTAAAGATTAATTTAAAACTAGAAACATAGTGTTTATAAAATCTTAATTTAACTTTAGTTAACTTTAGACTATAATTTAAAGATCTTAAGTCCTTTTCTGAAAAAGGAAATGAAAGTATAACCAATTAAGCTTAAA
>NZ_NXBD01000019.1:0-48206 GCF_002383965.1 Campylobacter sp. 110
TCTTCTAATTCTCAAGCAGCTTCTTTAGAAGAAACTGCAGCAGCTTTAGAAGAGATCACTTCTTCTATGCAAAATGTTTCAGTTAAAACTAGTGATGTTATCACTCAATCTGAAGAGATTAAAAATGTTACAGGTATTATAGGTGATATTGCAGATCAAATCAATCTTTTAGCTTTAAATGCTGCTATTGAAGCTGCACGTGCTGGAGAACATGGTAGAGGCTTTGCAGTTGTTGCAGATGAAGTTAGAAAGTTAGCTGAGAGAACTCAAAAGTCTTTATCTGAAATAGAAGCTAATACTAATTTATTGGTTCAATCTATCAATGATATGGCAGAATCTATTAAAGAGCAAACTGCAGGTATCACTCAAATCAATGAGAGTGTAGCTCAAATTGATCAAACCACTAAGGATAATGTAGAGATTGCTAATGAATCTGCTATTATTTCTAATACTGTAAGTGATATAGCTAATAGCATACTTGAAGATGTGAAAAAGAAAAGGTTTTGATTGATTGTTCACTAACACCTAGTTTGAACTAGGTGTTAGTAGAATTTACAAATAGATAATTTAATAATTTAGTATTTTTTATGCTATGATTTTATTAATTTAAAAATAAGGACTATTAATGAATCTTTGGGATAAAAAAGCTAAGAGCTACGCAAGATACAATCAAAAACTCAATTCCATACAAGAGCAAAGTTTTAAAGAATTAGAAAAACTAAATATAAGCTTTAAAGATAAAAAGATTATAGATATAGGATGTGGCACAGGAGTATGGACTTTACACTTAGCACAAAATGCAAAAGAAATCACTGCTCTTGATAATGCAAAAGCTATGTTAGAAATTTTAAAAGAAGATGCTAACAAGCTCCAACCAACAAATATCAAATACGAAAATTGCACTTTTACAGAATGGATAAATAAAAATCAAAACGCTCAATTTGACATAGCATTTTTAAGTATGTCCCCTGCTTTGCAAGATAAAAAAGACTATTTAAACTTTATGCGATTGGCTAAAATTCGAATTTATCTTGGCTGGGCCGATTATAGAAAGAGTGATTTTTTAGATCCTATATTTAAACATTTTAATACAGAATTTAAGGGTATTTATAAACAAGATTTGGAAAGTTATTTGTTAGAAAATAATGTGAAATTTCATAAATTTATCTTTGATGAAACACGCATAGCAGAAAGAAAAAAAGATGAAGCCATAGAAAATGCCTTGTGGCATTTAAATATGAATGGAGTTAAAGCTTCTAAGCAAGATTTAGAAACTTTTGTGAAAGGCGATATCAAAGAAACCATACAATCAAAAATCAAACTTTTGGTTTTTTAATCCTTGAGATAAAATTCTATCTTAAGGTAGATATATAATCTTGTAATACTGAAATATTTTTATCAAAATGCTCATTTTATAAAATTAAACTTAAAAGTAATTTTAGATTATTTTAGTTATTATTTTTTTCTAATATTATAGGAGATTTTATGGATATAAATACTGTATTGATGATGATTTCAGACAAAATTCCATCCAATAGCTTGCCCCTTGTGCAAGATAAGCTTAAAAATGCAAGTGAAGATAAAATCAACTCTCTTGCTATCTTACCTTTTAAAAGTCATATTATAGGTTTGATCTTAGGTCTGTTTTTAGGTGCCTTTGGAATTGATCGTTTTTATAAGGGTGATATAGGTTTGGGTATTGCTAAACTTATAACTTGGTTAGTAGGTGTTGTTACCATTTGGATTTATATCGGTGGTTTAATTTTATTCGTTTTATGGATATGGTGCATTATGGATTGGTTTTTAGTATGGAAAGGCATCAAAAAAGACAATCTCAATAAAATCTTAGCTGTATTATGAAAATAGCAACTTAGATAAAAACTAGTTTTAAAACTAGTTTTTATTTTACTCTAAATTTTAAACTTTCCCCTGCCATAAAAGGAACTACTTTTTCACTTTCGTTTTTATATTCGTTTGGAACTTGCCATTCTTGATTTTCTAAAACAATGATTTTTTCTTTTTCAAAGGTTAAATTATGCACTTTACAAGCATTATCCGAAATAAATCTTTGTAAATTAGCTTCATTTGAATTTTTACTAAAAAGATCAGCCAAAACACAAAGTGCTACACTCGCACTAAATACACCCGCTGCACAACCGCAACATTCTTTTTCATGCTTAGAATGTGGCGCACTATCGCTTCCAAACATCACTTTTTCATATCCACCAAAAGCAAGCTCACAAAGCGCTTCTTTATCTTTATAATGCTTTGCTATAGGCTTGCAAAAAAGATGGGGCTGCATTTTTCCACCGATAACATCATCTAAAGTGATGATTAAATGATGTAAAGTAATGCTTGCATATAAATTTTCATAATCTTTCAAAAGTTCACATAAGGTTTGAGTCGTAATATGCTCCATAACAATCTTAAGACGCGGAAAATTTTTAGCTAAATTTTCATAGATTTTAGCAAAATTGCTTTCCCTATCCATCACAAAATCATTGGTTTCTCCATGCACTAAAAGTGGAATTTGTAAATCACTCATCGCTTTTAAAGTGGGTTTTAAATTCTCTATATCAAAGCTTGAAACCCCACCTTTTGAATTTGTGGTGATGCCCGCAGGATAAAGCTTGATACCAAAAATTTCATCTTTGGCACTTTCAAGAAATTTTTCATCATAATTTTTAAAAAAAAGAGTCATTAAAGGAGTGAAATTCTCATTTTCACAAGTATTTATTATACGCGTTTTATAAGATTTTAAACTCTCTAAATCACAAAGCGGTGGAACTAAATTTGGCATAATCACACCCGCACGAAAATCTTTAGCACTAAAAGGTGCAACCAAGCTTAGCATGTTTTTATCTCTTAAATGCAAATGCATATCTAGTGGGTTTTTAAGTGTCATTTTTTCTCCTAAATCAATCAGCAAATTTTATCCTATAAAGCTAAAAATAATAATAAAAAGTGGTTCTAAGATAAAGAATACTTAAAATAAAAATTTATTTTCTAATCACAAGGGATGCAAAATTGATAAAATCCATTTTTCAACTTTTTAAAAAGCTTTTTTTCTTCTAAAAATTTAAAAGTGGCGATGATGGTAGGTTTGCTTTGGTTTAATCGTGCTTCAAGCTCGCTTATTTTTATCATCACAAAACCATTTTCATCCGCATTTTCACATAGAAATTGAAGTAGTTCAAAGCGTTTTTTACCTAAAATTTCTCTCATTAAATTTTCAATTTTTACAGCCATAATTTTCCTAAGATAAATCCCCAAATAAAAAGTGCTAAACACACACTAAAAAACACTGCCGTACTCGCACAATCTTTAGCAATTTTTGCCTTTTCATGCCATTCATTTGTAATCAAATCCACACAAGCTTCAATAGCCGAATTTAAAGCCTCTATAATTAAAATAAGCATTAAAACACTTACTAATAATAAATGCTCCAAAAAACTAACTTTTAAGAAAAAACTAAAAACTATCGCAGGGATAATAATACAAAGTTCAATTCTAAACGCCATTTCATTTTTAAATAAAGCAAAAATCCCTTCTAAAGCATATCTTGCATTATTTAAAAAATGATATTTAAGCTTCATGGATTTGCCTTAAGTTTAGGATTTAATAAATCATATTCTGGCTCATAAACACTTGTTTTTACATCAAAATATCCTAAAAGAGTGCTAAAAAGATTATCTTGAGAAAGATTTAAGCTTTTGTGATTTTGGGCTGTGGTCATTAAATTTTCATCACTACTCCAAAAAATAACAGGGATGTGGGTTTGATAACTCGGCGCTATAGTATAAGGCATTCCGTGTAAATAAATTCCATTTTCACCCAAACTTTCTCCATGATCTGAAAGGTATATTAAAGAACTCTCATAATCTTTTTTTTCTTTTAAAAGTTTGATAATCTCACTTAAAAGATAATCCGTATAAAGCAAAGTATTGTCATAAGTATTGATTAAAGCTTCACTATCACATTTTGAAAGTTCATTAGTATCACAAGTTGGGATAAATTTTTTAAATTCGCTTGGATAACGCTTATAATAAGCTGGTCCATGAGAGCCTTGTAAATGAAGAACTATGATATTTTGAGTATCTAAGCTATCTAATCTTTCTTTTAAAAAAGGTAACAAATTTTCATCCCAATCACTAGAAAGTTGCTGTTTATCTGATAATCTATCGCAAACCCCTTTACACCCACCTGAATTATTATCTATCCAAGAAGCTTTTACGCCTGTTTTTTGCAAGATATCCATAACATTTTCTTGATATTCACTACTTGAATAGTTTTGACGCTTTGAAAGAGAAAACATACAAGGCAGACTCACCGCTGTAGCAGTGCCGCATGAAGAAAAATTATCAAAAAATACTACATTATTTTTATTGGTATAAAAATTGGTATCATTTTTAGTATATCCTCCAAGAGAATAATTCGCCGCTCTAGCAGTTTCACCTACGACTAAAACTAAAAGTTTTTTACTGCTATTATTTTCCCTAAAAGCATCATCACCTATGGTTTTAAATTCGGACTTTGGTTTTAAAAAACACACATAATAACGATATACAGCATAAATTGGATAAAAAGGAACATTATACATTCTTATTTCATTGTAAGTTCTAAAAAAAGGTATAAAGGTTTTACTTAAAGGCACAAAGGCGATTAAAAAGATAGAACAACCCAACAAAGCACTTAAAACTCTAACCCGTATCTTTTTAAAGAAACCTTGCTCTGTATTATTTTCAATACGAATTCTTAAAATAAAAACACAAAAAAGCAAGACGACAATAGCCAATAAAACCAAACGCCAACTTAGCAAATCTTTCACTTCTTTTATGTCAGTTTGCATAACATTTTGTATCATATCTGAATCAATTAAAACTCCATAAAAAGTGATAAAATAAAGACTGGTACAGGATGATAAAATAAAAAATATAGACAATATTTTAGTTAAATATTTTACAAAAATAAGTGAAAAAATCATATGAACCAAACCAAAATAAGCTACGATAAAAACTAAAGTAAGCAGTAAATTTTGGGATAATTTTTCATAAACAAATGAATGTAGATTAAAATTTAAAAGTGTAATGAGTATGGAATTAAAAAGTACAAATCCAAACCAAGAAAGTTTAAATTTAAACATATTCTCCCCTTAAAAATAACTAAAAAGCAAAGTTTAGAAAGAAAAAACTAACCATTAGTAATATTTTTTATTAATTATGATATTATTTTTATTTCAAAAATTTAAGGATTAACTGATGAAACTACTTTCATGGAATGTCAATGGCTTAAGAGCTATTTGTGATAAAAATGCGCTTGATTGGATAATAAAAGAAAATATTGATTTTATAGGTTTTCAAGAAATTAAAGCACATGAAGATAAATTTCCTAAAAAAATTTATGAATACCCTTTTAAGCATATGTATTCTAATTCTGCCAAAAGGGCTGGATACTCGGGTGTTATGAGCCTTTGCAATTTTGATAGTGAAGTTAAAAAATGTGAATTTTTTGATGATGAAGAAGGCAGAGTTTTAGAACATCGTTTTAAAAACATAGCACTTTTTAATATCTATTTTCCAAATGGACAAAAAGATGAAGAGCGTTTAAGCTTTAAGATGAAATTTTATGCAGATTTTTTAGTGTATTTGGATAAGCTTTTAAAGGATGGCTTTGAAATTATCATTTGTGGTGATGTCAATACCGCACACAAAGAAATCGATCTTACCCATCCAAAGGCAAATGCCAATACCTCGGGATTTTTACCGATAGAAAGAGCTTGGATTGATGATTTGCTAAAGCTTGGTTTTATTGATACTTTTAGAGAGATCAATGGCGATATCAAAGAAAAATACTCGTGGTGGAGTTATAGAATGAAGGCAAGAGAAAGAAATGTGGGCTGGAGGATTGATTATTTTTTCATTTCAAAGGGTTTAAAAGATAAACTTAAAAACGCTTTCATAAGAGATGATATTTTTGGCTCTGATCACGCACCTGTAGGTATAGAAATAGATATTTAATATCCCAAAAATGGGATATTATTTTTTAACGAATTTTTTTGCTTTTTCCCAAAGTCTTACACCGAGCTTTTTAGCTTTTTTGGAATTTAAATCTTTGTATTTTTCCCCTGCTGCTTTCTCAAGCTCAAGAATTTCTTGCTTAAAGCGATGCAGTTTTCTTTGAGTTAGTCTATTAAAATCATTGATTTTTGGGTTTTTCTTGATATCATTTAAAACCAAAAGCAATTGCTCCCTACTCTCAACAGCAAGGCGTTTAAATTTAGCAAAAAGATTATCAAGCTCATGCTCTAATAAATTTTCAACTATATCCTTTGATGGATTTTTTTGCTCTTTGATTTCTCTTTTTAAAAGTGCAATAAAATCATCTTCTATGCCTATTAACTCTTTACTTTTTAAACTCACATCTTCTTCGAATTTTGCGTAAGCAAGTGTGGTTTTAAATTTTTCCATTGCCAAAACAATACCATCCCTTGTGCCTTTAATCACGCCTAAACAAAGATCTTTTGCATAAGCCATAGATTCATTAGCTATTTCAAAAGCGGTATTTAAAACAATACTTGAAATTTTTAAAATTCTTTCTTTTTCAAAATGAGCTTCACAAATGGCATTATATACGAGATTTTTAGCTATTTCACTACTTGTAAGTTCTATATCTTCAGCCTTTTCTAATGTAGTTAAAAAAGCACTTTCAGCGGTTTCTTTTAAAATTCCAAGAATTTCTATATCAAATAAAATAGCATCATTTAAACCACCGCTAAATTCATCACAAAAAGAACATTCTTGTAAAATATTCTCGAATTCAAAAAAATTATCGCTGATTTGATTTTTAATCAAATTCTTTTGATTTTCAATCTGTTTGTTTAATAATTCAGCTTCGCTAATATACTCATAAAGCGAATTTTGAGCATCTACAATACTCGCCTTAACCAAAGCTTTGATAACCTTTGTAACATTTTCATCATCAAAAAAATCAAGTTTTTTTAAAATGGTTAAAAACTCAACCAAAAGAGAATTTAAAACTTTTTTTGTTTCATGAGGATTATGTGAAATTTGCTTATACGCAAGATTAAAACTTAAATCCTCAAGCAAGTCTTTCACTTCATCTTTTTTGAGATTGGATAAAGAATTCTCAAATATAATCAAAGTATTTTTCATTATAATCCCCTTCTTTCTTAAAGCACAAATTTGGCTTTAGCTTTTAATTTTTCAAAAATATCCAAACGATCCTTTTTGCTATCTACATAAACACTGAGTAAAAAACTTTGATATTTTCCACTAGAACTTGCATTAGAATGTTTGTATTTAAAATCTCTTTGTCCCAAAAGCTCTTCAAACAAAGCTCCTGCATGAACATGCGCTTCAAAAATCACCTTATAATCCCAAAAAGTAGGATAATTAACAATAGGCTCTTGTTTAAGATCGCACAAATTTACCACTTTTACCCCCTTCTTTGCTTTCAAGTATAATTTCACTTATTTTCATTGTTTTATCGATGGCTTTAATCATATCATAGATAGTTAAAAGTCCTATGCTAACGCCGCTTAAAGCTTCCATTTCTACCCCTGTTTTACCCTCGCATTTTACCGTTACTATAAGTTTAAAAGTATAATCTTTTGGAAATTCAACTATATCTGTCTCAACCTTAGAAATCATCAAAGGATGGCACATAGGGATAATTTCACTGGTTTTTTTAGCACCCATGATAGCTGCTATAACAGCGGTTTGAAGTACGGGGCCTTTTTTTGCAGTATTGTTTTTTATAGCCTTAAAAGCTTCTTCGCTCATACTGATCATACCGCTTGCTGTAGCCACTCTTTTACTTATATCTTTTTGGCTTACATCTACCATTTTAGGGCGGTTGTTTTCATCCAAATGAGTCAATTCCATCATCAACCTTTTTTAAAAAATATAAAAAATTATAGCAAAAGCAATCAAATTTAAGCTAAAATTAGATTTTATTTTGTTTATCAAGGAGTAAATAATGGCTTATGATGATGAAGATTTAGAATTTGATGATTATGAAGGTGAAGAGGATAAGTATGCTCACAATCATCACAAATCCTATAATTATGATGATGATGATTATGACTTTGATGATGAAGCAAATGATGATGATTTTTATGAAATGGATTAAAAATGAGAAAAATTCTTAGTAAAAAAGATATAAAAACGCTAGGACTTTCATCTTTAGGTGGAACCTTGGAATTTTATGATTTTATTATCTTTGCATTCTTTTCAAGTTATATTTCAAAAAACTTCTTCCCTGAAAATTTAAGCCCTTTTTGGCAACTTTTTAATACCTATGGTATATTTGCAGCAGCTTATATAGTAAGACCGCTAGGCGGTATAGTGATGGCACATTTTGGCGATAAATTTGGGCGCAAAAAAATGTTTATGCTAAGTATTTTGCTTATGGTAATACCAACTTTTGCACTGGCCTTTATCCCTTCTTATGAAAGTATTGGTTATCTTTGTGTAGTATTTTTAATGCTTATAAGAATAGCTCAAGGTATTTCCATAGGAGGAGAATTACCCGGTGCTTGGATTTTTGTATATGAGCATTCACCGCAAGGACAAAGAAGAACTTATATAGGCTTTTTAACAGCTTCTGTGGTGGGTGGAATTTTACTTGGAAGTATAGTATTTTTATTGATGCACAAAATTTACACTCAAGAAGAATTATACGAATGGGCTTGGAGAGTTCCTTTCTTTTTAGGTGGAATTTTTGGACTTATTTCAATATATCTTAGAAAATTTTTAAGTGAAACTCCTGTTTTTGAGCAAATGAGAAAAGAAAATGTTTTAGAAAAATTTCCACTTAAAGAAGTATTTAAAAGAGCAAAAGCAGGTGTTCTTATCTCTATGCTAATCACTTGGGTTTTAACAGGTTGTATTATTGTAATGATTTTATTTATCCCAAAATATATGGCAGAAATTTTACAATTTGATACCAATTTCCAAACTTATTTACAAATGGGTGGAATTTTCTTTATTTCTTTGGGTTGTATTATAAGTGGAATTTTAGCTGATAAAATAGGTATTTTTAAATCTAGTATTATTTTTTCCTTGTTTTTTGGCTTAGCTTGTGCGTTTTATTTTCACTTTCTTTACAATACAAATGCCGATATAACTCTAGTCAGTATTTTTTACTTACTAGCTTGTCTTTTTGGTGGAGTGATGAATTTTTGTCCTTTAATAATGAATGAAACTTTTGAAGCAAAGATTAAATTTTCAGGACTTTCTTTTTCTTACAATATCGCCTATGCCATTGCAGGAGGTATAACCCCTCAACTTACACTTTTATTGCATAAATTTGCATTTGCAAATTTAGATAATACGTGGCGTTTTTCTTTGGGTTATTATATGTTTTTAATCGTTTTATTGGCTTTATTATCAGCTTTTATTTTTAGATATCTTAATAATACCCAACGCACATACTCTCAGTGATTTTTATACGCTTTTCAAAAGGCGTGGGGCTAAAAAAATGGCATTTTTCTATGTAAATATGCTGATGATAATTTAGCCCTAAAAAATCATAAAATTTTTTTAAATTTACAAATTTAATACCATGAATTTCTTTTAAATCTAAAAGTTTATAGATTGAAGAATTATTTTTTTTTACAAGATGCGATGGAGCTAATCCTGTAAAAGAACAAAAGGCACTTGCTAGCACAAAACCACTTAAATCACTACATTGTTTTAAAACTTCTCGATGTTTTTCTAAAATGGAATTCTTGTGTAAAAAAATAATACGAGTCCCTTGATATCTACCAATTTCTACTTTTTTCCAAAATTTATAAGCATTTTTTGAAATTCCAGCTAAACGATGAAATTCCGCGTTTAAAACATAATGGTCTAAAAATTCATTAGGTGGTAAAATAATACTTTTCATTTATTTAATAAAACAAATTTTTTAGCCTTCTTTTATCAAGTTTTCTTTAACCTCTTTTGGAAGTTTTGAAATAAAATTATCAAGATTAAAATCAATCCCTTGACTTTGAGCCTCATTAATCAAAGCGATAGAAGCCTTGATATTAAAAGAAGAAAAATTATTATGAGGCGTAAAAAGATGATCAACAACTGAAAGAGCGTAAGCTGATTTTTTAACCTCATTTCTAGCTGCGTGCGGAGAGCGAGCAAAACAAATAGTTTCAACTAGCATATCATCAAATTTCCAACGATAAAGCAAAAATCCTAAGAATGAAATATGATCAACACCTAAAAATTCATTCTCTACCATAGATAAATCACTAAAATTATTTTTTTCCAATCTAGCCAAGAACTCGGCATCTTTTTTATTTTGAATAAGAAAATTAGAAAAAACTACAATACCAAGTCTTAAAAGCATAGAACAAGACACTAGTAAATGCGATAGCTTTTTATCCTCATTGCCCAACCAATCCATGATAAAAGAAGTTTCCTCGCTGCATTTATTTACAAATTCTGTCGTGCTTAATCCATAAGGTGATACATCGATTTTAAAACTATCTCTAATTGAATCTGCCATGATAGTATTAACGATATTACCTATACCCAAAAGAGAGACAACTTGAGCCAAAGAGGTGATTTCTCTTGAAAAACCATAAAAGGGAGAATTAGCCAAGCGTAAAAGCTTAGCAGTCATTAAAGGATCACTTGAAATAATATTAGCAATTTCATCAATTTTTACATTAGAACCCGATTCGTTGATATATTTTCTTAGTTTATTTATAGTATCAGGCAAAGGAGGTAAAACTTCAACACTTCGGAGTAAAATTTCATTCATATCAGTTGCCATATATTTTCCTTGGGCTATAATTTTTATTAATCTATTATTATAACTAAATTTTAATTTACTTATACGATGATTTTTAATATATATGCAAGAAAGTTTCTAAAATGGTCTTATTGTGTTACAAAACTCTATGGCTTATAAGTGATATTTTAATTTTATTATCATATAATTTTTATGATTTTATTAATAAATCCTAAATAAAATTAGTTTTTAATGAGTTATATTTTAAAATTTAAATGCAGTTTATATTGACAATCATGAGTTAAGATTTAAATCTTAACTCATTAAATTAAAGCGCTTTTTTTGCAGCTTCTGCGATTTTTGCAAAAGCAGCAGCATCATTCATTGCTAAATCAGCTAGAATTTTTCTATCAAGCTCAATGCCTGCTTTTTTAAGTCCATTAATAAATTTAGAATAACTTAAATCATTTAATCTGCAAGCAGCATTGATACGCACAATCCAAAGACGGCGAAAATCTCTTTTCTTGCGGCGTCTATCACGATACGCATAAACAAGACTTCTTTCTAATTGTTCTTTTGCTTTTCTAAAATGTTTGTGGCGTCCGCTATAAAAACCGCGTGCTAATTTTAGAACTTTTTTATGTCTGCGGCGTCTTACAACACCTGTTTTTACTCTTGCCATTTTTATTTCCTTTCATAAAGTGGCGTCCATTTTGGAGCTTGCCCTTAAATTTTTAGCAACTTAAGGAGAGTTTGAATGACTTATGTCAAAAACTTAAATTCCTAGCATTTTTTCTACAGCTTTTACATTAGTGCTGTGCACATATTTAGCTGTGCGAAGATCACGCATTCTTTTTGCAGGTTTCTTAGTCAAAATATGGCTTCTAAAAGCAGAGCCTCTTTTGATTTTATTTTTACCTACTTTGAAGCGTTTAACTGCGCTTTTTACGCTTTTCATCTTTGGCATACGCTTTCCTTTCGGATAAATTTTTAAATTTTTTCAAAAAGAAAATCTAAATGCTAGCAAATTTTTGCTAATTTTTGACTGAATTTTGTATTTAAAAAAACTTGGCACACCTTTTGCTTATAAAAAACTAGCAATATTTTTGAAAGATTTTAAAATGACTATAAATTCGGCAAACCCTTATCAAAATTTGGCCTTATCTAATCCTTTGCAAAATAGCCAAGCTTTGAATTTAATCAAAGATAAGAAAGGTTCAAATTTAGAAGAAAATGAAAACAATTTAGAAAATTTAAATTATATTTTTAACACCACTTCTTATGCAAGCGAATTTGGCTTTAGGATAGATGAGAGAGGTTTTTTTGAAAAAGACTTAAATAAAATCGCTAATATACCCGGATCTTATAATATCAACATCAAAAGTGTTAGAAATATAGCCAAAGAATTAACAAGACAAGATGCAACTTTAAATTATAACAAAATAGACCTACCCTATCTTTTAAACAGCTATTATAGCTCGCTAAAGTCTGTCAATTTAGAATTTAGCGAAAATGATAATGCTAATTTAAGTCGCGATATGATTTCAAAATTTGCTACCGGATTTTCCACTGAAAATGGGGAATTTTTAGGCAAAATTTCAAGAATTTACAACAATCAAGAAGAATTAAACTCCACGCTAAACAAAACTCTAAGCCTAAATACTTTAATGCTAGATAACAAAATTACTAATTTTCACTTCGATAGAGCTTTAAACAATACCTCATCTAATGAAATTTTAAAACCTTACCTAACCAAAAATGCTGAAGTTTCAAAATCAGGGCTTTTGATGAATTTTATTTATCATGATATCAAAACACAAAATGATAACGAGCTTAATTTTTTTATGAAACCTGCGAGTTTGGATCTCAATGCTCATACTAATTTTCAAAAAATCCTTAGAGGGGAAATGGATATAAAAGACTATATCAAACAACAAAACGAACAAAAAATGAGCTTTGATCTATATCTTTATGTGAATGGAGTAGATAAAAAAACCGCTTCTCAAGATAAGCTTTCAGTTTTTTTTCAACAATATGTTAATTATCAAAAAGATATGGATTTAAGAGAATTTGCAAATTCAAGCTCTATCTTCCAAATTTATATTGATGAAAATCATAGCGAATTTAACTCTCTTAAAGAAGAATATCAAAGCCAAAATAAAGATTTAGAAAAGCTAGATAATGCTAATAATATGCGTTCTAGCTCTATAGAAAATTTCTTAGATCGTCGTCAAAAACAAGCCAATTTAAATAAGATATTAAATTCTTATTTATCAGTATTACTTTAAAGTAATTTTATAAATATTTAAAAATACAAATTTTAATCCATAATTCTTTGTATTTTTTTACTTTAATATTCATATTTTTGCTATAATTTTTAAACTAGAATTTATATTTTTCTGTTATTATCCATTTTCATAAAAAGATAAAAAATATCCGAATTAAAATTTAAGGAAATTAAAGTGAAAGTATATTTAGATAATAATGCAACAACGATGCTTGATCCAAGTACATACGAATTAATGTTGCCATTTTTAAAAGACATGTATGGAAATCCAAACAGTCTTCACCAATGGGGCAGCGCAACTCATCCTGCCCTAAGAGAAGCTATGGATAAACTTTATGCGGGACTTGGCGCAAATGATTTAGATGATATAGTTATAACATCCTGTGCTACTGAGAGTATCAACTGGGTGCTTAAGGGTATATATTTTGATCATATTTTAGATAAAGAACGCAATGAAGTGATTATCTCTAGCGTAGAACATCCAGCAGTAGCTGCAGCAGCTCAATTTTTAAAAAGTTTAGGTGTAAAGCTTATAGAACTTCCAGTAAATGAAGAAGGAGTTTCTACTCCTCAAGATTTACAAAATGTAATCAGCGATAAAACCGCACTTGTTAGCGTAATGTGGGCCAATAATGAAACAGGAATGATTTTTGATATTCAAAAAATGGCAGAAATTGCTCATGAATTTGGAGCGCTTTTTCATACAGATGCTACCCAAGCAGTAGGAAAAATCAAAGTAAATTTAAACCAAGCAGGAGTTGATTTTGCTTCATTTTCAGCTCATAAATTTCATGGACCAAAGGGTGTGGGTGGACTTTTTATAAAAAAAGGACTTAAGCTTACTCCACTTTTACACGGCGGAGAACACATGGGTGGTCGTAGAAGCGGAACTTTAAATGTACCTTATATAGTGGCTATGGCAGAAGCTTTGCGTATTGCAAACACTATGCTTGATTTTGAAGATTCTCATATACGCCGTTTAAGAGATAAACTAGAAGATCAAATTTTAGCCTTGCCTGATACAACAGTGGTTGGAAAAAGAGAACACCGTGTGCCTAATACAATCTTAGCAAGTATTAAAGGAGTTGAAGGCGAAGCAATGCTTTGGGATTTAAATAAAAATGGTATAGCTGCAAGTACGGGCTCAGCCTGTGCAAGTGAAGCTTTAGAAAGCAATCCTATTATGGAAGCTATCGGAGCTGAAAATGACTTAGCGCATACAGCTTTAAGGCTTTCTTTGTCACGTTTTAATACTGAAGAAGAAATTGATTATGCAGCAAAACAAATTAAAAATGCAACACAGAGATTAAGAGCAATTTCTTGTACTTATGCTTATAATCCAAATAATTACAAATAAGGATAAAAAATGGGAAAAAATAGTTTAATTGGTGGATCTATCTGGGATGAATACTCACAAAAAGTTCAAGATAGAATGAATAATCCACAACATATGGGGGAATTTACAGAAGAAGATGCTAAAAATAGAAATGCCAAACTTATCGTAGCTGATTTTGGTGCAGAAAGCTGTGGCGATGCAGTAAGGCTTTTTTGGCTTGTAGATGAAAAAACAGATACTATTATCGATGCTAAATTTAAAAGTTTTGGCTGTGGAACTGCCATAGCAAGTAGTGATACAATGGTAGATCTTTGTATAGGAAAAACTGTAGATGAAGCAGTAAAAATCACAAATTTAGATGTGGAATTTGCTATGCGTGATAATCCAGAAACTCCAGCTGTTCCGCCTCAAAAAATGCATTGTTCGGTTATGGCTTATGATGTAATCAAACAAGCAGCAGCACATTATAAAGGCATAAGTCCTGAAGATTTTGAAGATCAAATCATAGTTTGTGAGTGTGCTAGAGTAAGTCTTGGCACTATTAAAGAAGTGATCAAACTCAATGATTTACACACTGTAGAAGAAATCACTCAATACACCAAAGCAGGTGCTTTTTGTAAATCCTGTGTAAAACCAGGAGGACATGAAAAAAGAGAATACTATCTGGTTGATATTTTAGCTGAAACAAGGGCTGAAATGGATAGAGAGAAACTTAAAAATGCTGTGAAAAGTGATGTAGCATTTGATGAAATGACTTTAGTGGGTCAATTAAAAGCAGTAGAAGCTGTTTTAGATGCAGAAATTCGTCCTATGCTCCATAATGATGGTGGAGATTTGGAAGTAATTGATATACAAAAGGCCGAAGGTGCAGCAATTGATGTTTATATTCGTTATCTTGGTGCTTGCAGCGGTTGTTCTAGTGGAAGTGGCGCAACACTTTATGCTATTGAAACTATCTTGCAAGAAGAACTAAGCCCAAATATTCGCGTTATGCCAGTTTGATATTTAGAATAGTAAGAGTATTTCTTACTATTCATCTTTTATCCTATTTTAGGCTTTAAATCAAGCGGGGGTAAATTTTCTATATAAATACTGCGACTTGGGAAAGCAAAAGTTAAACCATTTTTTTCAATTATACGCATAAACTCAAGCATTAAACTTTGTCTAGCTTCTCTAAAATCTTTTCCGCCTATTTCTTTGGTATAAAAATAAAGCTCTATATTAATACTACTATCTGCAAATTCACTTAAAGCCACATAACAAGCATTCTTATAACCCTCAAGATCATTGATAGAAACTAAATTTTGACGATATTTTGTTGTATGATCGCCATATTTTAATGCGCTATCCTCATCGTGAGCTACTAAATCACTTGTATGCAAAAATTCTCTTAGATCTTTTACGCATTGTTCTAGTTTTTCAGGAGTAGCATCATAACCAACACCCAAATACATTCTAACATGGCGACCCATGCGTCTTTTACTCCAATTTTTGATATTAGCTCCCATAATAGTTGAATTTGGTAAAAATACAAGACAATTATCAAAAGTTCTAATAGTAGTTTTTCTAAGTCCTGTTTCAACCACTGTTCCTTCTATGCCTGAAACCTCTACCCAATCTCCTTGATTAAAGCTATTATCAAAAAGTAAGAGTATAGAAGCAAAGAAATTTGCAATGATATCTTTCGCCGCTAAAGCAACAGCTAAACCACCAATTCCCAAAGATGCAATAATAGCCGAAATATTAAAACCAAGTTGAGCAAGAATATATAATAAAGCTATAATAATAATGACAAAATATAAAATTTTAATAATTAAATTGACAACTTCTTTTTTTCCACTTTTTTGAGCAAGTTTAGAAACCAATACCACGCCATAACCATCAAGTATCCTTAAAATCAACCAAGCGATTAAAACAACATAAACTATGTGGAAAAGATTACTTAAATTAATACTTAAAGGAGCAGGATAAGTTGCTATTGTAAGACAAAGTGAAATGGCGTAACAAATAAGCAAAAAACCCACAGGTTTTTTAATATTGTCTATAAAAATAACCTTAATATCATCTGCATCGCTTTTATTGCGATAAACTAAACGAACGAGGATAAAATAAACTATATTTGAAAAAAAGCGTCTTAAAGACATAAAAAAAACTAAAACTAAAATCGAAATAACTATCTTACCCGTATTTATAAAATCAATATTGGCTATTTCATTGATACGATCTATCCATACTTGAAGTTCAAGCAAAGAAAAAATATAATTACTTTCTAACAAGTCTGCATTCGCACGCAAATATTTTAAAATTTCTACATAAGCATCCACAGCATTAAAAATCATTTCTTCTTTATTGGAAATTTTCTCTAATTCAGATGGATTATTGATTTTAGCTTTATAAATACTAAGATCTATATTGGTTGAATTTTGCAAATTTTCCATTGCCTTATCGACCGTAGAGATTATACTTTCACTATTTGCTGCATTTTTAAAAAGTCTTTCAAGCTCAAATAAAGACGAATAAAAACTTTTAACAACATCTAAATACATAATATTTAAGGTTGTATCTACATAAACATAAGGTTTATTTATGCTCTTCTTTTGTAAATCTAACAAATTTTGCCTTGTTTTTAAAAAGCTTTCTACTGCTTTTTCATTGATTTGTTGCTTTACTATCATATCGGGCATTTTAGAAAGAATAGACTTTTTATCTTTTTCAAATTCACTTAAAATTCCATCATAGGAACTTGAATTTTCATCATTATTTTTTTTAAATTCTTTAATTTGGTGATTTAAATCGATATATTTTTGCACCAAACTATAAACACTCTTATCTTGCGCACTTGCATTAGTATCTATAAGACGAAATTCATCCCCCCAAAGACATGAAATACCTAAAAGAAACAAAATGATTATTTTTTTCATTGCGTTTTCCTATTTTGAATTAATTTAAAAATTTTAGCCTTAAAATCATACTCATATATTTCACCCGTTTCGATGATATAATACCAAGCATGTACTTCTATTTTTCCTTCATCTAAAGCTTCTTGCACGCCTGGATAAGTAAGTATATTTTGCAAAGAATTTACTAAATTTAATTTTTCTGTAAGCCATGAACGCATAGCCAAATCGTCTCTTGCAAAAATCATCACATCTTTTTTTATCGGATCTAACATAGTAAGCCATTTTTTCACGTTAGGAATTTTATTTAACTCTTCATCAGAATAGTATAATGCATTACAACCACCACAATTACTATGCCCACATACAACGATATTCTTAATGCGTAAAGAATTTAAAGCATATTCTATTGCTGAAGTAGTCGCTAAATAATCCTGACCCACGCGATAAGGTGGGACAATATTTGCAATATTTCGTATCACAAAAAGCTCACCTGGGCCTGTATTGGTGATTAAATTGGGGATCACTCTAGAATCAGAACAACCTATGAAAAGAGTATGAGGATTTTGCTTATTTTTAAGACTTTCAAAAAGTTCTTCATGCTCCTTAAAGTCTTCTTGCATAAACTTAATCGCACCGCTAATAAGATTATCCATATATCAACCTAATTGAAAAATCTTAAAATTATAACAAATTTTCAGCAAAGAATTTCACCTACAAGCAAACATTCGCAAATTAACTCTTTATTAAATTTTTTATGCTAGAGTTCGCTCAAGATTTAAGTTAAAATCGAAATCTTTTAAGGAGGATGAATATGAGTCTTTATGATAGAGACTATTCACGATCAAGAGAATTTGAAAACACTCGTTCAAGTGAACTTGGTATTTTTATTAAACAAACTTATCAACTTTTTGCGGCTTCTCTTTTAGCAGCAACTGTTGGTGCATATGTAGGAATTTATGCTTTAGCGGCATTTTTTATACAATCACAAGTAACCTTTTGGATACTTTTTGCTGTTGAAATAGGACTTTTGATTGCCTTGCAGTTTAAAAAACGCGAAGCTCCATTGAATTTAATTTTACTTTTTGGTTTTACTTTTTGTTCAGGCTTAACCCTAACGCCATTACTCATTTCTGTTCTTGCCCTACCAGCAGGTGGAGTAATCATCGCTCAAGCTTTTGCTCTAACAACAGTAGCTTTTGCAGCGCTTAGTATTTTTGCTATGAATACCAAAAAGGATTTCACACTAATGGGTAAAGCTTTATTTATAGTTTTAATCGTGGTTGTAGCGGCTTCTTTGCTTAATATCTTCTTCCAAAGCAGTTTATTAAATTTAGCTATTTCAGCCGTAGCAGCGATTTTATTTTCATTTTATATTCTTTATGATACACAAAATATTATTCGCGGAAACTATGAAACTCCAATTGAAGGTGCTGTAGCGCTTTATCTTGATTTTGTAAACCTTTTTGTATCTTTACTTAATATCCTAAGAAGTTTCAATAGCAGATAATTTTTGCGGGAAGTCCCCGCAAAATTCTTAAAATTTCAAATCTTTTCAAGTTTTATTTAGTTACAATATCTAACTCAAAAAATTTTTAAAATTTAGGAAAATTTATGATTACTCTTTTAACTATTTTGCAGTTTGTCATCGTCGTTATTATTTGTATAGCTGTTTTACTTCAAAAGAGCTCAAGCATAGGACTTGGAGCTTATAACGGAAGCAATGAAAGTTTATTTGGAGCAAAAGGACCCTCAGGATTTTTGGCGAAATTTACTTTCATCATGGGAATTTTACTTATTGCAAACACTATAGGTTTAGGATATTTATACAATAGTACAAGTAAAGATTCTTTAGCTGAAAAAATCAAAATTGAAACAAATACAAGCATTCCCACTGCTCCAAATGCTATAAACGTGCCAGCTATTCCAAGTGCTCCACAAATACCTAACGAATCAAATACAAGTAAGTAATTTATAAGGAAAAAATATGATTAATGAAATTTTAAACAAACAAAAAACTCAAAGTGAAAAAAGCTTAGAAGCTTTAAAAAAAGACTTTACTACCCTACGCACAGGTAAAGTCAATACACATATCTTAGATCATATTCAAGTAGATTACTATGGCTCTTTAACTCCTTTAAATCAAGTTGCAACCGTTTTAGCAAGCGATGCTTCAACAATAAGCATTACTCCTTGGGAAAAACCTATGTTAAAAACTATAGAAAGCGCTATTGCAGCAGCAAATATAGGGGTAAATCCAAACAATGATGGCGAAAGTGTAAAATTATTCTTCCCTCCAATGACAAGAGAGCAAAGAGAAGAAAATGTAAAACAAGCAAAAGCTATGGGCGAAAAAGCAAAAGTTTCGGTAAGAAATATTCGCAAAGATGCAAACGATGCCGTAAAAAAACTTGAAAAAGATAAAGCCATTTCAGAAGACGAAGCTAAAAAAGCTTATGATGAAGTGCAAAAATTAACAGATACCTATACTGCAAAAATCGATGAAAGTGTAAAAAATAAAGAAAGCGAACTTTTAAAGGTTTAAAAATGGATTTAGAGCAAATTTATAAAGATTGTGGGGCTTATTTACAAGGACATTTTTTACTCAGTTCGGGTAAGCACTCTGAGTTTTATCTTCAAAGTGCTAAAGTCTTAGAAAATCCAAAATTAGCAGCAAGACTTTGTGATGAGCTTGCTAAAATTATAGCCGAATTTAATATAGAATTTGACAGCATTTGTTCTCCTGCTTTGGGAGGAATTTTAGCAGGATATGAACTTGCTAGAGCTTGTGATAAACGCTTTATTTTTACCGAAAGAGTTAATGGAGAAATGACTCTAAGACGCGGTTTTGAGGTAAAAGAAGGCGAAAGATTTATCATTTGCGAGGATATCATCACAACGGGTGGAAGTGCTTTAGAAAGTGCTAAAATCATAGAAAGCTTAGGAGGAAAAGTTTTAGGTTTTGCAGCATTGGCAAATCGCGGTTTTTGCGCGGTTGAAAATTTAAAAAATCCTAGAAAACCGAGTGCAAAACTGCCTGATAATTTACCTCTTTTTACTTTAGGAAATTTTGATTTTCAAATTTATGATGAAAATGATTGTCCGCTTTGCAAAGAAGGAAGTAAAGCTATTAAGCCAGGAAGTCGCGGAAATTAAATGAAAACTAAGGCAAAAATAGCCTCTAGATGGTTAAGATTTAGGGCTTTGCTTATAGATATATTTTTAATTTATGTTCCTATCTTGTATTTATTTTATTTTTTATTGGGCTCTAAGGAGGCTTTTTTAAGCAATTCCTATATTACAGCCCTATGTACTTTCTTATTTGGTTTTATTCAAGCTTTGTTTTTGGCCTCAAAAGCTCAAAGTCCAGGGCTTAAAGCTTATGATCTTTATTTAATTGATCTAAAAACAGGAAAGAAAGTAACTTTTTTTAGAATTTTATTAAGATATATTATATTTATTATAAGTTTTGGGTTGATTTTTGGTTTATTTATAAGCTTTTTAAGAAAAGATAAATTAAATTTACATGATATTCTTACTCAAACTTGCATAGTCACAAAGATATGAAAGAAAGGTAAAAAATGCAAAGAAAAAGAATTTATAATCCAGGCTCAAATGAAACATTAACAGATCGTAAAGTTTTTAGCGGAAATCCTCATGGAATCTTAAATTTTACAAAAGCAAAATACACTTGGGCTTTAAAATTATGGGATTTAATGGAAGCAAACACTTGGTTTCCAAAAGAAGTAGATACGACTAAAGATGCATTAGATTATCGCTGTAATTTAACTGCAGGTGAAAAAAGAATGTATGATCTTGTTTGGTCTCAGCTCATTTCTATGGATAGCTTTCAAACCAACAATCTAGCTGATAATATCAATCCTTACATCACTGCTCCTGAAATCAATGCGGTTTTAGCACGTCAAGCTTATGAAGAAGCTAACCATTCAAAATCTTATGCAGTAATGGTTGAAGCCATTTGCGATAATACGGATTTAATCTATGAAATGGAAAAGCACGATGAAACCTTGCGCGAAAAAAATGATTTTATTTCAAGCATCTATGAAGAATTAGCGGGCAATGTAGATGATAATAAACTTCTTTTGGCCATGGTAGCAAATCAAATTTTAGAAGGAGTATACTTTTATAGTGGATTTACTGCGATTTACGCGCTTGCAAGAGCAGGTAAAATGCTTGGTTCTGCTCAAATGATTCGTTTTATTCAAAGAGATGAAATCACCCATCTTTTACTCTTTCAAAATATGATTAATTCGGTTCGCAAAGAAAGACCTGATTTGTTTAATGAAAACAATATCAACAAAATTTATGATATGTTTAAAAAAGCAGGTGATTTGGAAGTCAAATGGGGCAAATACATCACTCAAAATCAAATCATGGGTTTTACAGACGATATTATAGAAGAATACATCCACTATCTTGTAGATCAAAGACTTGTTGCTATCAATCTTGATAAAATTTACAATGCAAAACACCCTATCAAATGGGTAGATGATTTTTCTAAATTTAATGATCAAAAAAGCAATTTCTTTGAAAGTAAGGTCACAAACTATTCTAAAGGTAGTATAAGCTTTGATGATTTTTAAATTTCTTGGAAATTAATTTTTATGAAAAAAGATTCTTATACAAAACCAAATAACACCTTGCTTTGTGATTTTTATGAATTAACCATGATGCAAGGTTATTTTCTAAATGGTTTTGAAAACAAAACAGCTTATTTTGATATATTTTTTAGAAAAATTCCCGATCATGGCTCTTTTGCTATATTTGCAGGACTTGAGGATATTTTAGACTTTGTATCTTGTTTGCATTTTGATGAAGATGATATAGCCTATTTGCGCTCTCAAGGGATATTTAAAGAAGAATTTTTAAGATATTTGAAAAATTTTAAATTTAAGGGCGAAATTTATGCCATGCAAGAGGGCGAAATCATCTTTCCTAACGAACCTTTGATGATTATCAAAGCCAATGCTATTGAAGCACAAATTCTTGAAAGCTTTTTACTTTTAAGTATCAATCATCAAAGCCTAATTGCTACAAAAGCCAATCGTATCGTAAGAGCAGCTAAAAATCTTAGCGTGCTTGAATTTGGCACGCGAAGAGCCCATGGAAGCGAGGCGGCACTCAAAGGGGCAAGAGCGGCCATAATAGGAGGTTGCAAAGCTAGCTCTTGCACACTTGCAGGGAAAAATTATAGCATTATGACAAGTGGAACTATGGCGCATTCTTGGGTGCAAATGTTTGATGATGAATTGAGTGCTTTTTGTCATTATTTAGAACTTTATCCTCAAAATCCTACCTTACTCATCGATACTTATAATTACAAACAAGGGCTAGAAAACGCGATCAAAGCATTTAAAAAATTTAAAATCAAACAATGTGGAGTGCGTATTGATTCTGGAAATTTAAAAATACTTAGCAAAGAAATTCGTACTATCTTGGATAAAAATGATTTAAAAGAATGCAAAATCATCGTTTCAAATTCTTTAGATGAAAAAAGCATAAACAAACTGCTTAAAAATGATGCACCTATTGATGCTTTTGGGGTAGGCGAAAAACTCATCACTGCTTCAAGCGATCCTATTTTTGGCTGTGTTTATAAACTCGTTGCCATAGAAGAAGATAAACTCATCACGCCTAAAATTAAAATCAGCGAAGACAAACAAAAAATAACCCTACCGCATTTTAAAAAACTTTTTAGAATTTATGACAAAAACACTCAAAAAATGCTTTTTGATGAGCTTTATATTTATAATGAAAAATTACCTAAACTTGATGAAAATTTAGAAAGAAAAGAACTTTTAAAATGTGTTTTTAAAGAGGGTAAAATTCTTAATAAACAAAAAAATGTAGAAGAAATCGCTCTATATACAAAAAGTCAAATTTCAAAGCTGGATGAGAAATTTCTTAATTTTAACAACAAAGAAAAATATAAAATCAAACTTTCAAAAGATTTAACAAAGCTAAGACAAAATTTTACAAACACAACGCTATGAAATTTTGTCGATATAGCTCAAATGCTCCATTTGTCTATTTAAAATGGATAAATTTGAGCTTTTTTATAAAAACAGCGTTGTTAAAATTTTAAATCAATCCAAAAAATCATTTTTAAATTCAACATAATTTAAAGCAGATTGTTTTAAAAATGCCACTTCTTCATTGCTTAGTTCGCGTATAAGTTTTGCAGGGTTTCCAAGTATGAGTGATTTGGGTGGAAATTTCTTGCCTTTGGTTACCACACTACCTGCACCCACTATACTATCATCTCCTATAGCTGCATCATCCATAATCACTGCATTCATCCCCACAAGTACACGAGAGCCGATCTTGCAAGCATGGATCACGCAATTATGCCCTATAGTAACATCATCTCCTATATAGGTAGGAAAACCTGCATCTTTTAAACTTCCATCTTCATTAAACTCTCTATGCCACACATGGATAGTGGTTAAATCTTGTATATTTGTTCTTTTACCGATTTTAATAAAATTAACATCGCCTCTTAGAACACAATTAAACCACACACTGCTTTCATCACCTATCTCTACTTCTCCTATAATCTTAGCACCCTCTGCAACAAAGACATTTTGACCCAAATTTGGAATTTTATCTTTAAATCGAATAAGCATTTTCATCCTTTTTTATTTTTAGTATAACCAAAATATCAATAAGAAAAACAAATTTTTTAGTTTTTAATCAAATTTTGAAACTTTATTGGTTACAATTTGCCATTTACGAGGAGAAAAAATGAACGTATTTGAGCAAAAACGATGTCAAAGTATGGCCGAAGAAATCGCACAAAAAATATTCATCAACGAAGAACTTTTTAATGCTTTTTGTCAAATTCCACGCGAAATTTTTTCCCCGCTTAAAGCCCATGCTTATCGTCTTGATGCTTTACCTTTAGCTAATTCTCAATGGATCAGCTCTCCTTTAACCGTGGCTAAAATGACTATGGCTTTAAATTTTAAAGATGCGGACAGTGTCTTAGAAATAGGCTGTGGAAGTGGTTATCAAGCAGCGATTTTAAGCAAGGTTATCAGGCGTGTTTTTACCATAGAACGCATAGAAAATTTAGCTAAAAAAGCAGCACAAACCTTTAGAGAACTCGAGCTTTTTAATATTAATGTTAAATTTGAAGATGGACAAAATGGATGGAAAAATTATGCGCCTTATGATAGAATTTTATTCTCTGCTTATACGACACAACTTCCTGAAATTTTACTCGATCAGCTAAGCGATGGGGGCATACTTGTAGCCCCTATTTTGCACAATGGCAAACAATTTATCACTCGCATAACCAAAAACGGTACTCATTTACAAAAAGAAATTCTAGAAGAATGTCTTTTTGTACCCATAGTAGATGGAAAAGAATAAATTTTTATCAATAAAAAATTTATTCAAAACTTTTAAAAACCTTTCTTAGCTTCTCGCTCATTTCATCTATATGGCTTTTTTCTATGATCAAAGGGGGTAAAAATCTCAAATCATTCTCCCCACAACTGATAAGCAAAAGAGAATTTTCTTGACATTTTTTAATCACCTCAGCTACTTTTATACTGTTATCAAGACTAAGCCCTTGCATAAGACCCAAACCTTTTCTTTTTTTACAAAACCTGAATTCTTTGATAAGATTTTCCAAACTTTGCTCTAAATAAGGCGTAAGTTTAGAAACATTTTCTAAAATTTTTTCTTTCTTAAAAATTTCAAAAACCGCATTAACACCTGCACAAACTAAAGGATTTCCTCCATAAGTACTTCCATGATCGCCCGCTTCTAAGGATTTTTGTGCTACTTTTTCGCTCACTACAAAAGCTCCGACACTAAGCCCACATCCCAAAGCTTTAGCAGAAGTCATTACATCAGGTAAAATTCCTGAATGCTCGTAAGCAAAAAACTTACCACTTCGTCCCATACCGCATTGAATTTCATCAGCGATTAGCAATATATCTTTTTCATCACAAAGCTGTCTTAAAGCCTTGTAAAAATCTTTTTGAGCAGGATTGACACCGCCTTCTCCTTGCACACTTTCTAAAATAATAGCACAAGTTTTTTCATTGACTAAGCGTTCTACGCTTGAAAAATCATTGTATTTTGCAAATTTAACACCTGAAATTAAAGGCTTGAATGGTTTTTGGTATTTTTCATTAGCGGTTAAAGATAAAGCTCCTAGTGTTCTTCCATGAAAAGAATGTTTAAAGGCTATAAAATTTCCACCCTTAATACCTTTATTGAAAGCATATTTTCTAGCGACTTTCATCGCTCCTTCTATACTTTCTGCTCCTGAATTTGTAAAAAACACACGCTCTAAGCCACTCGCTTTAGCCAAATGCTTGGCTGCTTGGGCTATGTTTTCATTATAATATAAATTGCTAGTATGTAAAAGTTTATCAACTTGAGCTTTAATCTTAGCATTAAATTCAGCATGGTTATATCCTAAAGCACACACACCTATACCACTTGAAAAATCAAGATATTTTTTACCCTTATCGTCTAAAAGGTAAACCCCTTCTCCACTTTCTAAAACAATATCAAAACGCTTATAAGTAGGGATAATATGACTTTGCTCTTTATAATTCATTTTCATCCTTTAACCCACTAAAGTCCCAATACCCTCATCGGTAAAAAATTCAAGCAACAAAGAATGCTTCACGCGTCCATCTAAAATATGCACTTTCTTAACTCCACTTTCACAAGCATCTATACAAGATTTTAATTTTACATGCATACCGCCTTGAATTTTGTCAACCAAGGCTTTTGCTTGGGTTATAGAAATTTTAGAAATTAAAGAATTTTTATCTTCAAAATTCTCATAAAGTCCTGCAGTATCGGTTAAGAAAGCAAGTTTTTCAGCCTTTAAAGCTTTGGCAATAGCACAAGCTGCATCATCGGCATTGATATTGTAAGTATTGAAATTTTCATCCATTCCAATAGGAGCTATGATGGGTAAAAAATCTTTTTCTAAAAGATCTTGCAAAACACTTGAATTTACCTTTTGTAACTCGCCTACAAAACCTAAATTCTCATCCTTTTGCACGCATTCTAAAAGTCCCCCATCCTTGCCACAAAGCCCTATAGCTTTAACACCTAAATTTTGCAAGCTGTGAACTAAATTTTTATTGATATAATTTAGCACCATACTTGCTACTTCTGTTGTGGCTTGATCGCTCACCCTAAGTCCGTTATTAAACTCACTTTTTACGCCCAATTTTTCGCACATTTTAGAGATATCTTTACCCCCACCATGAACGATAATAGGCTTTAAGCCTACAAGCTTTAAAAGAGCTATATCTTGCATCACACAATGTTTAAGCTCCCCATTTTCCATGGCCGAACCGCCGTATTTTATAAGTATAATTTTTGAGCTGAATTTGCGTATATAAGGCAAAGCTTCGATTAAGACATTTGCTTTTTCTAAATATTTTTGCATGATTTACCCTCAAACATTAAAACTGGTTTGATTGTGAGAATTCAGCGATAAATCATAATAATTCGCATCTTCTCTTAAGGTAAAACCATAATGCTTCCAAAACTCATTACCCAAATCATTGCTCTTAAAGGCTATCAATGCGATCTTATTAATCTTCTCAGATTTCAATGCCTCAAGGCAAAATTTTGTCATTTCATGGGCTATACCCTTTTTTCTGTGATCTTTATGCACGCACACATGATAAAAACCTCCTGTGCGTCCATCGTGTCCACAAAGTATACTTCCAACAATTTCTTGATCAATCACAGCTACTGCGCTAAGGTTTGGGTTTCTATCTAAAAATTTTTCTATATTTTCTTTACTATCATCAATCGATCGAATTCCAAAACCTTTGATATCACACCAAAGCTTGTAAACTCCTTCATAATCACTTTTTTGCATTGCTCTAACTTGCAATTTTTATCCTTTACAAATTTGCAAAGAATTTAAGTCCTTCATCTTCATCAAAATCAAACATTAAATTCATATTTTGAACAGCTTGTCCTGCTGCACCTTTGATTAAATTATCAATAGCACCTAAAATAATAATACGATTTGTGCGTTCATCGATGCTGAAATTTATATCCGCAAAATTGCTTGATTTAACCCACCGAGTCTGCGGAAACGACTGCGGTGGTAAAAGCCTTATGAATTTCCTGTCTTGATAATATTTTTGATAAATTTCACGAATTTCTTTTTCACTTACAGAATGTTTTAAATTTGCATAAGCAGTAGTTAAAATTCCCCTTTGCATAGGTACTAGATGAGGGGTAAATTGTAAAGTGATTTTCTCTCCTGCTGCATAGCTTAAATGCTCTTCGATTTCAGGGGTATGACGGTGTGAAGCTAATCCATAAGCCTTGATATTTTCATTTACCTCACAAAAAAGATTTTCTACTTTTGCACTTCTTCCTGCGCCGCTGACTCCACTTTTTGCATCGATAATCACCGAATTTAAATCAATCATCTTTTCTTTAAAAAGCGGATAAAGACTAAGTATAGAGCAAGTAGTGTAGCAACCAGGATTTGCGATTAAATTTGCATTTTTTATCTCTTCTTGATAAAGCTCACAAAGTCCATAAACTGCATTTTTTAAAAGCTCTTGATTAGGATGAGTAAATTTATACCAAAGCTCATAATCTTTAGGATTTTTAAGACGAAAATCAGCGCTTAAATCTATGATTTTCATCTTTTTTAATAAAGACTCGCTAAAAAGTTTAGCACTAAATTCATGCGGAGTAGCGGTAAATAAGACATCAAGTTCAAGTTCATCTAAATTTTTATCTTCAAAATTTAAATTTAAAGGCGTGTTGGGATAAAGCTTCGTATAGCTTTGCCCCACACTTGAACTAGAACCTATATAGGAAATTTCTACTTTAGGATGATTCAGTAAGATACGCACAAGCTCATTACCTGCATATCCGCTTGCTCCCAAAATTCCTACTTTTAATCTCATTCCTAGTCCTTACTGAATTTCAAATGGCTTAATTATAGACAAAAAATGCTTAAAATAACACTTATGGGTTTATAAAATTTGATAGACTCTTACAAAAATACTCATATATCTCAAAAATTATCACGAAGCTTTTTGTATACAAAGACAATGGACGCTAAGATTTGCTACTAGATTTTAATGCCTTTTGATGGATTAATAAATTAAATATTTTTTTTTAAGTATGTATAATTGTTCGTGTATATGAATGGAACGATTTTTAAGATTGCGAGAGGCTCTAAAGGTCGGGTATTTTTGCTCTAAAATTTGACATTTACCTAAGCTTTGCAAACGCTTTAGAAATTTTTCTTTCTTTACAAAACCCTCACAATTATAAGAAAGCAGAATGATTTTGGCTTTTAAATCATTGATAAGCTCAAACAAAGCATCTTCTGCTTGTTTTTCTTTATTAAAAATACTTCGGTTCCAATCTCTTGGTATACCAGAAATCTTTGAAATTTCATCAGGCCTTTGATAATTTGCGATTAAATTAAGCATAAAATAATTCGAACTATAAGGGTGTTGATTATAAGGAGGATCAAGATAAGCCACATCGATATTTTCAAGCTCTTTTGCAAGTAAGTTAGCATCCTTTTGCACCACTTCAAATTCACAAGAAAAATTTGAAAAAATAGGCATTTTAAGCTCGATATCACCTTTGATACGCTTTAAGGCATTTTGCGCCTCTCCACCAAATTTACCCACTCCATCTCTACCCTTATAAAAACCCTTAAAAACTCCACTAGTATTTGAATGCACACTTGCTTCATAGATTAAAGGCGCTATAAAAAAATGCTTTAACTCTTCAGGAATTTCCTTTTCGATTTTTTGTCTTAAAGTATCAAGATATAAAGCATTTTTAAGAGTATAAAAAACGCGTTCATCTTTTTGGATGCAAGCCTCATTCTTTGGAGCATAGAGTTCACTTATAAAACCTGCTTGAAATTCTAAATTTTGGGTTAAAATTTTATGATAATGTTTTAAAAGCTCGGTTAAATTTTTATCTTTATTAGAAAGATAACATTTGTTGATAAGTTTGGAATAATTTTCTAAATCATTGGCTAAAATATAATTTGAGTGTGCTTTTGCAAAACGACTTACAACACCTGAGCCACTAAATATATCACAAAAACTAAATTTATCTTTACCAAGTTCTTTTTTAGCTACCTTAAAGCCCTTATTTAAAAATCCTAAAAGTGCTCTTTTATTGCCTAAATAAGTAATGATTTGTTCTTTTAAAAAAGAGGGATTTTCCTTCAAAATTTTTAAACCTTTAAAAAGCTTATCTGTAAAAACAGATTAAGCTTTTTTTGGAGTTACAAGCATATTAACATAGCGTCCTTCAAAATTTGGCTCTTTATCACGATTAGCATCATTCTCTATCATAGTCCAAATTTTTTCAAGCAAAGCTACACCTGCTTCAGGAGTCGCCATTTCACGCCCTTTTAAGAACACACGAAATCTCACATGCTTACCTTGTTCTAAAAATTCTAAAGCATGTTTTACTTTGTAATTTATATCATTTTGAGCAATTTTCACAGAAAGCTTGATCTCTTTTATATCAATTACTTTTTGTTTTTTCTTTGCTTCTTTTTGTTTTTTCTCTTGCTGATAACGGAATTTTCCGTAATCCATAATCTTACAAACAGGTGGCTTTGCATCTGCAGCTATCATCACAAGATCAAGTCCTAAACGATTTGCAATCTCCAAAGCCTCATCACTGCTAATAATACCATATGCTTTGCCATCATCACCTATACATCTGATTTCGTCCGCTCTAATTTCTTCGTTGAGCAATACTTCTTTTTCTTTACTCAAAAATGTACCTCACTCATTTTCTCCTTAACTAAGTTGATAAATTCTTCCAAGCTAAGATTTTTTTGCTCCTTAGCTCTTCTATCTCTTAAAGCAACGCTTCGCTTTGCCACCTCTTCATCGCCTAAAACCAAAATCATAGGCAATTTTTGTTTTTCAGCAGTACGAATTTTCTTGCTCAAACTCTCATTTTTCTCATATACTTCGCTATCGATATTTAATTCTAGCAAGACTCTTTGAATTTCCTTCGCATAAGCAGTATGAGAATCAGAAATCGGCACTATACCCACTGCGGTTGGTGCGATAAAAAATGGAAATTCCCCTGCGCAATGTTCAGTTAAAATTCCTATAAATCTTTCAAAAGAACCCAAAATCGCACGGTGAAGCATTACAGGTTGCTTTTTCTCGTTGTTGTTATCTGTATATTCTAGCTTAAAGCGTTCAGGAAGATTAAAATCTACTTGTATAGTTCCACACTGCCATTTTCTTTTTAAAGCGTCAGTGATTTTAATATCGATTTTTGGCCCATAAAAAGCACCGCCACCCTCATCAATGCCGTATTTTAAGCCTTGTTCATCTAAGGCTTCTTTTAAAGCTTTAGTAGCTGTGTCCCAAATTTCATCATCGCCTATAGCTTTAGCAGGTTTGGTTGAAATTTCCATCTCATAACTAAAGTCAAATAATTTCATCAAATTATCAACAAAGGCTAAAATTTCAAGCACTTGCTCTTTGATTTGACTTGGCATACAAAAGATATGCGCATCATCTTGAGTGAATTCTCTTACCCTAAAAAGTCCGTGTAAAACGCCACTTTTTTCATGTCTATGTACCACGCCATATTCAAAAAATTTCAAAGGCAAATCACGATAACTTCTTACATCGCTTTGATAAATTTTAATATGCCCTACACAATTCATCGGTTTTATGCCGTATTCTTGCTCATCAATTTGCGTAAAATACATATTTTCTTTATAATTTGCATAATGCCCGCTAATCTTCCATGCATCTGCTTTTAAAAGCTCAGGCCCACGCACAGGCTCATAACCACGCAAGCGATGAATTTTATAGAGCATTTGCTCTAGTTTTGATCTAAGTCTTGCACCATTACTTAGCCAAATAGGAAGTCCACCACCTATCTCATCATCAAAAGTAAAGAGTTTAAGTTCGGTTCCTAATTTTCTATGATCGCGTTTTTTAGCTTCTTCTATGATTCTTAAATGCTCTTTTAAACTCTCTTTATCTGCAAAAGCAGTACCATAAATACGCGTAAGCATTTCTCTTTTTTCATCACCACCAAGATAAGCTCCCGCGACGCGTGTAAGTGCAAAATTGCGTAAAAATTTGGTATTAGGCACATGAGGACCGCGACAAAGATCTTCAAATTCTCCTTGTTTATAAATACTTACTTTTCCATCAGGAATACGGAGTAAAACTTCTTGTTTTAAATCATCGTCTTTAAATTTAGCAATAGCTTCGTTTTTTGTGATTTCATATTTTTCGATTTCTTGTTTGGCTTCGGCTAATTCTTTCATCTTTTTTTCAATTTTTACTAAATCTTCTTCGCCGATTTTAGAATTCACACGAAAATCATAATAAAAACCATCCTCTATCACAGGACCTACAAAAAATTTCGCTTCAGGATATAAGCTTTTGATTGCTTGTGCCATTAAGTGCGCACAAGAATGGCGTATCACCTCTAAACTTTGTTTAGAATTATCAAAATAAATTTCTTTTAAATCAGTAGAATTCTTACTTTGAGAATCAACTATTTTTTCATCATCTAAGTATGCAATAACTTCTTTTTCCATAATTTTTAACCTTATTTTGCTCACTGACTCTGTGAGTGTTTATAAAGTTCTAATTTTAGCTTTCTAAGACTTAATTTTTTTTGAAATTCAGCTTATTTTTAAAAAAATCTTAGAATAAATTTAATATTTGTTTATAACTTAAACTCACTCCCAGAATTTAAAATTCCGCTATAATACAAATAAAAAAATAAAATTCCCAACACTATCCTATAAATTCCAAAAGGAATAAAATCAAATTTTGAAATGAATTTTAAAAAGAATTTAATCACAAAAACCGCTACCACAAAAGCTGTAATAAAGCCTATACTTAAAGGGATTAAAGCATTAGCGTTGCTAAGAAGTTCAGGTTCTTTGTAAATACTATAAGCAGTTGCAACTATCATCGTAGGGATAGCAAGTAAAAAGCTAAATTCAGCTGCTGTTTTGCGGTTAAGTCCTAATAAAAGTCCACCTATAATACTTGCTCCACTTCTTGAAGTACCTGGAATCATTGCTAGAGATTGGATAATACCTATGCAAAAAGCTTGTAAAAAACTCACTTTTTCTAAAGAATTGGTTTTGTATTCTTTATTTTTATGAGCTAATTCAATAACAATAAAAACAATACCACCTAAAATAAGCATCACAACTACTACATAGCCATTAAAAAGCTCTTTTAAATACTTATAAAGCACAAATCCTATAAGCCCTGTAGGAAAAAAACCAACTGCAAGTTTAAACCAAATATCAAGTCCTTTAAAAAGCTTACGCCAAAACACAAAAAGCACTGCTAAAATCGATCCTAGTTGTATAATGATTAAAAAACTTTTCCAAAATTCATTAATATCAATACCTAAAATAGTCGTCCCTAAAATCATATGTCCTGTAGAAGAAATGGGTAAAAATTCAGTCAAACCCTCAATGATTCCTAGTATTAAAGCATGTAAATTATCCATATTTTTCCTTAAAATAAAAAAAGAATTCTACAAACTTTTTTTAAACACGACAAAAATATAAAAACAATTTCTTAAAGCAGACGATAAAAATAAACTATTTGTATGAAAAAGCTGATTAATTTTGAGTTTTATTTCTCATTTTACTAGCTTGGGTAAGAATACAATTTTTTACTATTGGAGCATTTTATACTTTGGATCAAGATATTAAAAATAAAGTTACAAGATAAATAAACTAAGAAGAATTTTATAAAAAATTTAAAATTCTTCTTTATAAATGTTTTAAATTCTAATGAATTTTAACAATACGCTTGATAAAATAAAGTATGACTCCTATGAAAAATATCAAACCTAATAATTCATTATTGTGTATATTTAAAAAACTTAATTTCAAAGGACTTTCACTTCCGCCCATGCTAACAGAAAAAACAGTAATTGCAGCTATAATAACGCCAAAAATACTTTCCCCTACGATGAGTCCTGAGGCAAATAAAGTCCCTTTTTGTTCATGGGTTGCTATTTTTTCATTTTTGTGAGAATTATTTTGATATTTGTTTGCTAAATATCTCATCACAAAATATTTTAAAATTCCACCAATTACCAAAGGGATATTTACAGATGGTGGCAAATAAATACCAATACCCACAGCCAAAGGTGGTAAGGATAAATTGCCATTTTTTCTTAGTATCTTATCTATAATAATGATAAATATACCTACAACTACTCCAAATGCTATATAACTCCACTCGATATTGTGATTAAAAATTCCTTGTGCTATAGTGCTCATTAAATTTGCCTGAGGAGCTGCAAGCGCAGATGAAAGATCCATACCCTCTCTTGGCATAGCTCCAACAAAACCATAAGCTTGATAGAGTAAATTTAAAACAGGAACTATAGCTAAGGCCCCAAAAACACAACCTATTAGCAAAGCAACTTGCTGTTTCCAAGGGGTAGCGCCCACTAAATATCCTGTTTTTAAATCCTGTAAATTATCATTTGAAATAGCAGCAGTTGCTACAATTACGCTTGTAGTAAAAATAGCCAAGGCTATAGCAAATTTAGAAAGCATAGGATCATCAAATAAATTTGCACCCAAAAGTAAAATAATCAAGGATGAAACAATAATCCCAATAAGCCCAATTCCTGAAATAGGAGAAGATGAAGAACCCACAAGTCCAGCCATATAGCCGCAAGCTGCTGCTACGAAAAATCCTATCAACACAGCAATAAAAGTTCCAGCAAAGGCAAATAAAATTTGATAATAATTATTTAAATTTGCATCCGATACAAAACTATAAAAAGTAATGAAAAGTCCTATAGTCATAATTATAAAAAGTATAAAAATACTTTTTAAAGAAAGATCTTGATCGGTGCTTTCTTGGCTTTTTGTATTAGAAATTGTAACATTTTTAATAATTTCTTTAATGCCAGAAATCACTGGTTTTAAAAGCTCTATTAAAGTCCAAAGTGCTGCTATAGCAATCGCTCCAGTACCAATAAGTCTAACTTTAGCTGCCCAAACACTAGAAGCAAGTTCACTAGCATTTTTCACACCATCAAATTCAAAACTTGAAAGATAAGGAGTAAAAACTCCCCATGCTAAAAACATCCCTACAAAAAGTGCTATAGCACCTGCTAAACCTACCAAATATCCTGCTCCTAAAAGCGCTAAAGAATATCCTGCTGAAAAACCAAAGGCTATTTTATTCCAAATAAAAGCCAAACTGCTTTCACTTGCAGCAAGTTTAAAACCATTGCTTAACAAACTAAAAAAAGCAGCTATAAAAGAGCCTAAGGCTATTTCTTTTACACCTTGTTTGCCTTTTTTATCACTTTGATCTTTATTGACTACTTTTAAAATTTCAGCTGCTGCCCTACCTTCAGGATAAGCAAGCTTACTCTCAACCACCATAGCTCTTCTTAAAGGTATAGTAAAAAGCACTCCAAGTCCACCACCACAAAGACATATCATAAAAGTTTGCCATAAAGGAAATTCACTCCAATATCCGCACATAAAAAGTCCTGGGATAACAAAAATAACTGATGATAAAGTTCCTGCTGCTGAAGCTTGAGTTTGAACCATATTATTTTCTAAAATATTTGAAGTCTTAAAAAGACTCAAAACCGCCATGGAGATGACCACAGCTGGAATTGATGATGAAAAAGTAAGTCCCACTTTTAACCCTAAATATACATTTGAAGCTGTAAAAATAATAGTTAAAATACTTCCCAAAACCAAACCCCTTAAGGTAAGTTCTGGTAAATTTTGTTTTTTGTACATCATTTCTCCGTTTTAAAATTTTACTTTCAACTTAAAAAATATTCTTATAAGTTTAAATTTATAATTTTTCTCTAAAGCAAAATAAAATAATACAAAAAAACGCTTATATTTTTATAAATTTTTGACTCAAAAATATCATAAAACAATGAACTAATCATTGAAAAATCAAAAGTTCTTTTATTTTAATTATATTATCCCAACTACCTCAGCAAAAATCAAGCAAATAATACTTATACCCCATATGTAAAAAAAGCTTCTTTTGATATGATCTTTAATATTAACCTCTGCTAAACCACAACCTAGCAAAGTTGCAGGCACAACAGGAGAAATAAATGTCGCACAATTTCTTGCTATCACCATGATAATAGCTATAGTCAAAGGTTCAGCGCCAAAAGCCTTGGTTACACTCAAAACTATAGGCATCACTCCATAAAAATAAGAATCCGTACAAAAAATAATTGCCATTGGAACAGCCAATATCCCTACCATTAAAGGAATATAAGTACCTAAATAATCTGGAACGAAATTTAAAATCAAAACACCCATTTTCTCCATAATACCACTTTTATCAAATACGCCTATTAATATCCCAGCACCAATTAAAGTAATATACATAAGCATTGCGCCAGCACTTGCACGATCTAAAACTTTTTTAGCTATTTTTAAATTAGGATAATTAAGCGGTAAAATTATTACAAGCCCTATCATAAAGCAAATATAACTAGGAATAATACCACTAATTAAAAGCCCAATAACCCCAATAGTTACAAGTAAATTTAACCAAAACCATTTTTCATTATGGTGTTCGCTTTTTTCTATATTTAATTTTATTCCCGACAAGTTACCTGCGCCTGCGCCTCTTTTTATTTCTATCTTAGCAATCCAAATTGCCAAAAGAAGGGATAATACTAAACCTACAATCTGAATAGGTATAATATGGTGCCAAAGCAAATTTGCATCCATTCCTATATTAGTAGCCGCTCTTAAAGTAGGACCACCCCAAGGAATAACATTCATAACCCCCATAGCCGAAGTAATAATCAATAACATTGAAGTCTTTCTTATACTTAAACGCTCATAAATAGGTAATAATGCGGGTATTACAATAAGAAAAGTAGAAGCACCCGAACCATCTAAATGTACAGCAGCAGCAATAAAAACAGTAAGAATGCAAACTTGATATGCATTAGCTTTCATTTTTGATAAAAATGCATTTAAAATTTTAGTAAAAAACCACTTGCATTTAAAACACTAAAAAAGAGTATAGAAAAAACAAACAAAGCTGCCGTATCCGTTACGCTTTTGACTCCATCTTTAATAAAAACAACCAATGTTTTAATATCAAAAACACCTCCTTTAACCCCTAAAGCTACACCCACGCCAAAACCAAGCCGTTCAAGAATAAGTAAAATACAAGCTATACTAATACTTACACTTATAAAAGCTAATGCTGGAGTAGTATAATCTTTTAGCAAAAGCCAAACTATCAATCCTAACGAGAAAAAACCCAATAAAGCTAAAAAAATTTCTATATCCTATCCTTTTGTATCATTTTTATTCGATAATAAAATAGGATATTTTAACTCCAACTTATATGTAATTTAAATTTATAGCTTTTTAAAAAAAATATATTTTCTAAGTGTAACCATTATAAACAAGAATAAAAAAATAATTTTGAATTATTTTGCTATAATTATGAATATTTTAATTTATACTATCAAAAGAAAAAAATGAAATTTTTTAAACTTTCTTTCTTGGCTTTAGTTGCCTTTTTTTAGTGGCTTGCGGTTCTTTAAATCCTGAAGATTTAGCTAAAAATTTTACAAAAGATCTTTACAGTGGTGATACTAAATTTGTTATGAGTTACATTGATCTTAGCGAAGCTAAAAGCGATGAAAAAAACATTTGTTAGTGATAAAATCACTCAAGTTGTTGCTGAAAATGCAGCCAAAGCAAAAAGAATGGGTGGTGTTAAAGATATTCAAATTGAAGAAAAAACAATCAATAAAGATTCTGCTAAAATCAGAGTTTTAGTGTTATTTAACAATGATAATAATCAAAGCAGCAATGTTTTTCTTGCTAAAAAAGATAGAAAATGGCTTGTTTTACTTAAATAAAATTTTATATTTTTTCTTAATTTTATTTTTATTGATTGGAATTTTGGGTTTCTTTATAAATTCCAATCCTTCAAATCAAATCATCAAAAAACCCTATCTACCTTTTCTTGAAATAGGTGATCTTGTCTTTCGTGCAGGAATAGGAAGTGAAAGTTTTTTAATAGAAAATTTAAGTCAAAGCCCTTATTCTCATATCGCTATGGTAGTTAAAACTTCTCCAACTATACTCATACATGCTACAACAGATGATGACAAAAATGCTAAAAACCAAGTTATCTTAAGCTCTATGGATGATTTTTTAAAACTGAGTCATAAAATTGCTATTAAAAGATTAAAATTTGATGAAAAAACCAAACAAAAAATAGTTGCTAAAGCTTTGGAACATTTAGGCAGAAAATTTATCATAAGTACAGATAAAGATGCTTTTTGCTGCACTACTTTTTTAGAACAATCTATTAACTCCATTACCCCATTTCATCTTCAATATACTCTAATCAAAGCTCCTTTTAATGAAGGTTTATATCTTTTTCCACAAGCTTTTTTTGAAAATAATTAAAGCGTATTAATTTTATGAAAGTCAAAAATTTTTAATTTCACATTCACTTCACTTAAAAATTTTATAATGTCATCACTTTACATTAAGGAGAAATAATTATGAAAAAAAGTATTTTATTCGCATCAGCACTTTTAGCTAGCTCAATGCTTTTTGCAGATAGTCTAAAACTTCAAGGTACTATAGTAGAGGTTTATGATAATAATAAAACTTTACTTATAGATTCAATTTATGGCGGGCAAATGGCTGTAAGGATATTGCCAAATACTGAAATTGATATGGATAATTGTGGGATTTTTGGAATGGATAAACACGGAAAATTCAAAGATTTAAAAGTAGGAGATTTTCTTGAAATAAAACTTTACTATCCTGGATATTCATCTAATCCTACTCAAGCACCTGCGATTCCTGTGGCAAGAGAAATTGATATAGAGTGTTACAAAAAAGCTTATTAATTTGCTTACTTTTTAGTAAGCAAATTTAATTTCTTCAAAATTTAAACTTTTTTTAGCAAGGAATTTGTAAAATAGTACTTAAATTTGTTTAAGGAAAAAAGATTGAAAAAACTACTTATAATTCCTATTATTATCTTTCTTTGCTTCATTGCGCAAATTTTTTATATGGGACATATTAATGAAAGTTTTTTTTATAATCTTACTCAAACACAAAATCCCTATTATGAGATAAAAAATGTAAATTTCCATAAAGGTTTTTTAAATTCAAAGGCTGATTTTACCATAGAAGATAAGTATAATTTAGGTTTAGTTTCAAAGCTTGATTTTAAATTTAACAATAATTATTTTTCAAAATTTATAGCACAAGGAAAACTCAGCAATCCCTTCAAACTCTTAGATGATAAATTACAAAATAAAGAATTAGCTTGGTTTAAGATACAATCTATTCAAAATGATCTTAATGTATCAATTCAATTTCAAGATATCAATTTAAGCAATGAAGGTGGAAATGCATTATGGGAAAATGTTTTAACTGAAATTTTACTGGATAAAGAAGATTTAAAAATTAAAGCTATTTATTCAAAAATAGGTCAAGTTGATTTTTCTCAATTTTATGCAAAATTCTATCTAAAAAACCTAGACCATCAACAAAAATTTGAAAAACCTATATCGTTTTCTAATTTAATACAATTTAACGAAAGTGTAGAAGAGTTTAAATTTGATTTTTGCGAAATCAATAATCATACAATCTCTTCATTTTATAATAAAAATATCATTTATTTTGATGATAATAGTCAAACCTTGAAAATGCATTCTCAAGGCAAAGCAAATAATCTAAATATAGATTTAACTTCTCAAATTTATCAAAGTATTGATTTTGATCAAATTCATTTTGATCTCATTTATAGTCAAAAAAAACCTGATATTTCTGATGATAAATTGATTTTTAAACCTTCTAATGAAGAATTAAACTTGCAAATACAAAATATCACTTTAAAAAAAGATAATCAAGATATAAACATCAAAGGAAATATCTTTTTATCAATGCAAAGTCATAAAGCTCATATTCAAATTTCTAGTTTAAAATCGCCCGATGAAATCTTTACTTGGGGGCAATTTTTTGGAGGTTTAAATCAATACTTTATAAAAAATGAAGAGGGTATGTTTATCATGGATCTTCATTATGATAGTGATGCTAAAACTCAGCTTAAAATCAATGGCAATGAATTTACGGATATAAATTTAAACTGATGAGTTTAGCTTTAAATTTTCGTCCCAAAACCCTAGATGAAATTCTAGGCCAACAAGAACTTGTAGAAGTATTTAAAAAATTTATCAGTATGCAAAAACTTCCCCATAGTTTATTTTTTGGACCTGCAGGATGTGGAAAAACAACCTTTGCTAGAGTTGTAGCTAAGGATTTTGGGCTTGATTTTTATGAATTTGATGGTGGAAATTTCAAACTTGAGGATTTAAGAAAAATCATAGAAAATTACAAAAACAGCCTTTATAAACCTCTTATTTTTATCGATGAAATTCATCGCTTGAGTAAAACTCAACAAGAAATGCTTTTAATTCCTATGGAAAATTATCGCTGCATTGTTATAGGTGCAAGTACTGAAAATCCTTATTTTGTTTTAAGTTCAGGCATTAGAAGTCGCTCTATGCTTTTTGAATTTAAAAATCTTGGGCAAAAAGATTTAGAACTTTTATTAGAGCGAGCGCAACAAAAAATAGCATTTAAAATAGAAGATAATGCTAAAGAATTTTTACTAAAAAGCTTCGATGCTAGAGCAATGTTAAATTTACTTGAATTTGCTTTGGTTTTAAATGAAAAAGAAATCACTTTAGAAAATTTAAAAAAACTTCGCAACGGAGTAAATAGCGAGGGTGTAAGCTCAAAAGATACTCATTATATTTTAGCAAGTGCTCTTATTAAAAGTTTGCGCGGAAGTGACGTTGATGCAGCTATTTATTATCTTGCTCGTTTAATTGATGCAGGAGAAAGCGCTGATTTTATCGCTAGGCGTTTGGTGATTTTTTCAAGTGAAGATATCGGAAATGCCGATCCAAATGCTTTAAATTTAGCGGTTTCGACTCTAGAGGCTGTTAAAAATATAGGTTATCCTGAAGCAAGAATTATCCTAGCCCAATGCGTAGTTTATTTAGCAAGCACAATCAAATCTAATGCAAGCTACAAAGCTATCAATGAAGCTTTAAACTATGTAAAAAATAATGAAACTTTAGAAATACCTAATTATCTTAACAACAATCATCAAGAAAAACAAAACTATCTTTATCCACATGATTTTGGTGGCTGGGTAGAGCAAAAATATCTTAGTAAAAATTTAAAATTTTATCATAGCAAGGGCTTAGGAGAAGAAGCAAAATTGTTAGATAATTTATATAAATTAAAAAACCATAAAGCTTAATTTTATTATTTAAAATTTACAAAATAAATGCTAAAATCAATATTTTATTTTCAAGGAAAAAGATGATTAAAATAGGAATTTATGGCGCTAAAGGACGAATGGGAAAACAGATTGAAGAATGTTTAAAAAGCGAAACACAAGCACAAATTTCGATACTTTATGATAAGGGTGGAAATTTAGGAGAGCTTTTTGAAAAAAGCGATGTGATTATTGATTTTTCTTCCCCAAGTGGAACTCATGAGCTTTTAAATTATGCAAGAACTATACCTAAACCTTTGGTAATAGGTACAACAGGGCTTGATGAGAAAATTTTACATTTGATGCAAAGTGCTAGTGAAGTGATGCCGATTTTTTATGCGACCAATATGTCTTTAGGTGTTGCGGTTTTAAACTATCTTGCTAGTAAAGCCAGTCAAATGCTAAGAAATTTTGATATAGAAATTTTAGAAATGCATCATCGCCATAAAAAAGATGCACCAAGTGGTACAGCTATGACTTTAGCTCAAAGTGTAGCAAAAGCTAGAAATTTAGAACTTGAAAAAGTAAGAGTAAGTGGAAGAGATGGCATTATAAGTGAAAGAAGCAAAGATGAGATTGCCGTGATGAGTTTAAGGGGTGGCGATATAGTAGGACGTCATACAGTAGGTTTTTATGAAGAGGGAGAATTTTTAGAACTTAATCATACCGCTACTTCAAGGGCGACTTTTGCTAAAGGTGCGATTAAAATCGCTATTTGGCTTAGTAAGCAAGAAGCAAAAATGTATTCAATCAATGATTTTTTAGGAATTTAAAATGTGTGCAGTTGTAGGAGTTATTAATTCAAAAAATGCTAGTACTTATGCGTATTATGCGCTTTTTGCTATGCAACACCGTGGGCAAGAGGCAAGTGGTATTAGTGTGAGTAATGGTAAAAATATTAAGACTATTAAAGCTAAAGGTGAAGTGAGTCAAATTTTTAATCCCGATAATTTAAAAACTTTAGAAGGTGAAATCGCTATAGGGCATAATCGCTATTCTACCGCGGGAAATTCAAGTTTAAACGATGCCCAACCCATAGCAGCCACTTCGGTTTTAGGTGATATTGCTTTAGCGCATAATGGAAATTTAGTCAATAAAGAAGAAGTAAGATCAAGACTTATTCAAGATGGGGCTATTTTTCAAACCAATATGGACACAGAAAATATTGTTCATCTTATCGCAAGAAGTAAGCAAGAAAGTCTAAAAGATAGATTTATTGAGAGTTTAAAAGAATGTATAGGAGCTTATTGTTTTGTTTTAGCAAGCAAAGACAAGCTCTATGTTGTAAGAGATCCTTATGGGGTGCGTCCTTTATCTTTAGGGCGCTTAAAAGATGGAGGCTATATAGTTGCTAGTGAAACTTGCGCTTTTGATCTTATAGAGGCTGAATTTATACGTGATGTTAAACCAGGGGAAATGCTTATTTTTACTCAAGGAAATGATAAATTTGAAAGCATAGAACTTTTTTCTCAAACTCCTAGAATTTGCGCTTTTGAATACATTTATTTTGCTAGACCTGATAGCATAGTAGAAGGTAAAAGCGTGTATGAAGTGCGTAAAAAAATGGGCGAAGCTTTAGCTAAAAAATTTGCTTATAAAGCAGACTTTGTCGTGCCTGTGCCAGATAGTGGAGTAAGTGCAGCTATAGGTTTTGCTCAATATTTACAAATCCCTCTTGAAATGGCAATAGTTAGAAACCATTATGTAGGTAGAACCTTTATCGAACCTACTCAAGAGCTTAGAAATTTAAAAGTTAAATTAAAATTAAATCCTATGCATAAAGTTCTAAAAGATAAAGAAATTGTCGTAGTAGATGATAGTTTAGTGCGTGGGACAACTTCTAAAAAAATCATTTCCCTACTTCGTGCCGCAGGTGCAAGTAAAATTCACTTGGCCATAGCTTGCCCTGAAATTAAATTTCCAGATACTTATGGGATCGATACTCCAACCTTTGAAGAACTCATTAGCGCTAATAAAAATTTAGAAGAAGTACGCGAATATGTGGAAGCAGATTCACTTAGCTTTTTAAGTATCGAAGAATTAACTCAAAGCATAGGGGATGAGAGAAAATATTCTTTAATTAGCTTTGATGGAGATTATTTTATCAAATAATCTCTATTTTACATAAGAGGGATAAGTAAAGAAAAACAAATGTGTTAAATTTAAACCATAATGAAAAAATACACTAAGCCACAAACTCTTACTATATCTCCAAGCCATTCCATAAATCAAACCTGCCAAAGAAGCAAAGATTATCATCAAAATACCTGCTTTATAATGCGCCGCTCCAAATGCCAAACTTGCGACTAAAAGCGCTCCTACACCCCCTATCAAACCTTGTAATCTTTGTTGTAAATAACCCCTAAAAAATGCTTCTTCAACCAAAGCAACCAAAAATAAATTAGAAAATAAAAAATACACTATCCAAGAAGGAAAGCCTATTTCCATTTTAATTACACCCAAATACCAAGGGATAGATAAAAGTAAAAAAGGACTTGCAAACAATAACGCTGCTTGAAATAATTTTGGTTTTATTCTATTTAAATTCTCAAACAAACTCGGCATGAGTAAAAAAAAGTAAAAAAACACCCAAAGGCTTATCAAAACTAAAATATAAAGTAAAAGCACTGCTATGCTCACTTGCATGAACTTTATCTAGAATTTTTACATTATTAACACCTGGAATAAAATGCAAAAATAAAAGCAAACAAAATGCCACTATCAAAAGCTCTAAAAATACATTTTTATTATTTTTATAATACAAGGACAATAAAAAAAATATACCCACAAAAACAATAAAACTTATTTCTATGATATTATGATAATAAGCCAAAAATCCACTGATTGCCAATACTACAAAAGATAATTTTATTTTTTTAAATGAGAGCAAGGCCAAAGCTAAGACTAACAAGATAAAAGTTAAGATCATATTTTATTTCTCTTTTTTAATTTCATCAAATTTCGCAAAAATAGTATCACTTAAAAAATTAAATATCTATAAAAATCACTCATATAAGTGATTAAAAAAACCCAAGCAAAGCTTGTGTCAATCATAAAAAATATGAATTTATCATAAATAAACAATTTAATTTTTAAAATACATTTAAATTTCATTGATGATAAAATATCAGCCCTATGAGTTTGAAATCATAAGGAATAATATAGAAATATTAAATATTTACATATAGAATAAAAAATATCTTATTAATGAATAATTAATTATTTAAATAATAAAATAATACTATTATAATTATTATCAAGGATTGACAATGAAAATTTTCATTTCTTTTTTTGTCTTGGCGACATGTTTATGGGCTAAAGAAATAGCCTATACAGATGAAGTTGTATCGCTTTATCTTAACAAAGATGATACTAAAGTTACAGGAAGGCTTTTACCTACAAATGCTTTTGAAATTTTAAAAAGTGATAAAGATAGGGTTTTAATAAAAGTTGATGGATATGTAAATCCCAAAGCTCCTTCTGTGATTTATTTTAACGATTCCCAAAGAATCATTGTTGCTGCTTTTTCTAAAAATACAAAACTCAATTTCTCACAAACAAGTGCGGGAAAAATGGTAAATGGAATAAGGTGAGCCTTGAAATTTGGGCAGATAAAAAAGATTTTGCTAAAGACAATAAAGAAATGTTAAGTCGTGCAAAAAATCTTTTTGCTGAAAATTGCGGAATTTGCCATGCCTTACATCCTGAAAAAGAATTTACCGCTAATGCTTGGCCTGCTGTTTTTCGCTCTATGGCAGATAGAACAGGGATTGATAAAAAAGATAGATAGCTAGTAATACAATATTTACAAAAAAACGCAAAAGATTTTAAAGCAAAATAAAAGGAAAGGCTATGTTAGATAGAAGAAGATTTTTAAAAATTGGTGCAGCATTAAGTACTTTACCCCTTATTCCGACTTTAGGTGCAGGAAAAAGTGTAGAAGCTACAAAAGTAAGTCTTGGACTTGTAAAAAACGGTGAAGTCATCACGGCAGCTCAGATGGTAAAATCATTAAAAGTGAACCTTGGGAAAAAATCACTAAGATGGATAATCCTTTGCAGCATTACACCGCAGATATGGTTTATAAATCTCGCGTAAAATATCCTTATGTACGCAAATCCTATCTTGAAAACCCTGACAATCCTAAACCTGAACTTCGTGGAAAAGATGAATTTGTTCGTGTAAGTTATGATGAAGCTATAAAACTTATCGCAAAAGAACTCAAAAAAACAAGAGAAGCTAAGGGTACAAGTGCTATTTTTGGTGGAAGTTATGGTTGGAAATCAAGTGGTAATATGCAAAATGCTAGAATATTATTACATAGATTTTAAATGTTACAGGTGGTTTTGTTGGCGCTACTGGAGACTATTCTACAGGGGCTTCTCAGATTATTATGCCTTATGTGGTTGGTTCCATTGAAGTTTATGAACAGCAAACCTCATGGGAAAATATTTTAGAGCATTCTAAATATGTCGTTATTTGGGGCGCTGACCCGATTTCTACTTTACGCATTGCTTGGACTGCATCAGAACAAAGAGGTTTGGCTTATTTTGAAAAACTTAAAGAAAAGAAAATAAAAGTTATTTGCATTGATCCTGTAAAAACCGATACAGCTAAATTTTTAAATGCAAAATGGGTAGCACCACGCCCAAATACCGATGTAGCTTTGATGATGGGTATGGCAAGTCATTTGATTGCTCAAAATAAAGTTAATTATGAATTTTTAGAAAATTATACTACTGGCTTTGATAAATTTAAAGATTATCTTGATGGAAAAGAAGACGGTATCAAAAAAAGATGTTAAATGGGCAAGCAAAATTTGTGGTATCGATGAAAAGATGATTAAGAATTTAGCTGAAATTTTCTACGATAATCCTACTATGATTATGAGTGGTTGGGGTATGCAAAGAGCTCATTATGGCGAGCAACCACACTGGATGCTTGTAACTTTAGCTTCTATAATAGGACAAATCGGTACCAAAGGAGGTGGTTTTGGGCTTAGTTACCATTATAGCAATGGAGGTGTGCCAACTTGCAAAGGTGGGGTAATCGGCGGAATCAATGCTGGAAGCTTAGGAATTTGGAAAAATGGCAAATTTCAAGGTTTGGCTAAATCAAACCAAGCAAGCGGTGGCGCAGAATGGCTTCAAAATGCTGCAAGTTATTCTTTCCCTGTAGCAAGAATAGCAGATGCTTTACTTAACCCTGGAAAAACCATAGATCACAATGGTAGCAAAATTACTTATCCTGATATTGATTTTATCTACTGGGTAGGTGGAAATCCGCTCGTGCATCATCAAGATACCAATACCAATGTAAAAGCATGGCGAAAACCTCGTACTGTAGTAGTTAATGAAATTTATTGGACTCCAACAGCGAAAATGGCAGATATTGTAATGCCTGCAACTTCATCTTATGAAAGAGATGACATTACTATGAGTGGGGATTATTCTAATATGCATATAGTGCCAATGAAACAAGCCGTTGAACCGGTGGGTGAAAGCAAAGATGATTATATAATTTTTGCTGATATTTGCAAAGTTTATGGTCAAAATGTATACAATGCTTATACAGAAAAGGGCAAAAAAGCAAAAGACTTCATCAAAGAATATTATGATAGTGCTTTAAAACAAACTCAAAGCTTTGGTGAGGCTTTTGCTACTCCTATGCCAAATTTTGAAGAATTTTGGGCAAAAAACGAACCTATTACTTTTGAAGCCACTGCAGAAAGCTTAGAATGGACACGTTTTTCAGAATTTATAGAAGATCCAATCCTTAATGCTTTAGGCACAGAATCAGGCTTGATTGAAATTTACTCTCAAACAATCAAAAATTACAATTATGATGATTGCAAAGCGCATCCTACTTGATTTGAACCGATTGAATGGCTTGGAAATGCTACCAAAGAAGCACCTTTTCATCTACTCACGAACCATCCAAAAGATCGCTTGCATTCTCAGCTTTGCCACACAAGTTTAAGAGATACTTATGCGATAAAAGATAGAGAGCCGATTTTGATAAATACCAAAGATGCAAAAAAACTTGGTGTTAAAAATGGTGATGTTGTAAGAGTCTTTAATAAACGCGGAGAGGTCTTAGCAGGTGTAATTATAAGTGATGATATCATGCAAGGCGTCGTAAGACTATGTGAAGGCGCTTGGTATGATCCTGACGAAAATGGGCTTTGCAAATGTGGAAATGCAAATGTCTTAACCATAGATATTCCAAGCTCAAAACTTGCAAATGGTAATATAGCGCATACAGGACTTGTAAATATAGAAAAATTTACAGGCACACTTCCAGCTCTTAATGCTTTTAGCGCTCCAAAAGGTGCTATTTAACTCTATCTTAAAGAAAGTCTTAGGACTTTCTTTAGCTTAAAAACACATAAAAGCAATCTAATCCAAAAAAATTAAAACATCTAAATCAAAATGACAATTGTTTCAAATTTAATATGAATTAAAACCTTTATAGGCAAAATATGCGCTCAAAAATCAGTTCAGGAGTGTTTATGCAATTATCAATTCGTAAAAAAATGCTTATGTTGGGAGCCATCTGTTTTATTTCAATGTTGGCAACTTTTGCAATTTTTTATTACAACAATCTACAAGGAAGTCAAAAAATTGCCCAAACAACAAAAAATTTAATCAACAAGGAAATAGACATTAAAGTTGAACTTTTAACCAAATCAATGGCTATTGCTTTAGGGGATTTAATCAAAGATGTTGATGATGAAAAAGAAAAAATAAAAATTATCGCTACCGCAATTGAAAATTTTAGATTTGAAGAGGATCAAAGCGGATACACTTTTTTGTCTATCAAAAAACAACCGTCAAAGCCCATCCTGTTAGAAAAGACTTGATTGGCACAGATTTATATAATGCAAAAGATGAAAATGGAATCTTTTATGTTCGAGAATTATACCAAAGAGCATTAGATAAAGGGAGGGTTTGTTACCTTTCACTTTACAAAACCTCAACCCAATGGAGAAAATACAATTGCAGAAAAAACAGCATATAGCTATTTAATCCCTAATACAGATAATTTATGGATTTCCACTGGTGTATACAAAGACACTTTAGAACCTTATATTGATAGAAATTTGGAAGAATTGTTATCATTTTTTTCTGAAGGCTTTTTTGAGACTGTATTGTTTTCTATAGTCTTTATATTAATTATTATACCATTTATTTTTATATTCTATAGAAATTTAATTATTGGAATACAAGGAATAGATGCAAATATTACTTCCTTCTTCAACTTCATCAACCATAAAACCAAAAATGTTTCTACTATTGATGTAAAAACTAATGATGAATTTGGTCAAATCTCTAAAGCTATCAACGAAAACATTCTTGCTACTAAACAAGGTTTAGAACAAGATGCTAAAGCAGTAAAAGAAAGTGTTGAAACTGTAGGAGTAGTAGAAAGTGGTAATCTTACTGCAAGAATTACAAACTGCTGTTCAAAGCTTAACCACTTCTTCTAATTCTCAAGCAGCTTCTTTAGAAGAAACTGCAGCAGCTTTAGAAGAGATCACTTCT
>NZ_NXBD01000020.1:0-1162 GCF_002383965.1 Campylobacter sp. 110
AAACATTGTTAAAGAAGTTTGTAAAGAGTTAAATATCACGCAAAAGGAGTTAAGCGAGATTTTGGGGGTGCATCTTACTACTATTCAAAAATGGGTAGCTAATGATAATGATTTACCTTTACAAGCTAAAAAATCTTTAAATTTAGTATTAGAAAATCATCATTTAAAAATAAGACTTAAAACGCTTGATGAGTTTGTAAGACTATTTAAAGAGCTTCAAAAATAAGCATTTAAAGGTGTAAAGAAATTCTTTATACCTTTAAAATACAGAAAATTTATGTATTTATTTTTAAAGAATATATATATTTTCTATAAAATATATTGACTTTTATATAATATTTATGTATAATTGCTCTAAGAATACAGAATAATTCTGTAATGTTCTTTTAAAGTAAGAGTGTTTTAAGTTAGTTTTGTTAAAATTTGACTATGTTAGAGTTACTTAAGAACATAGGACTTGGCTTATTTGTCAATGGTAATTATGCTTTGCTTAGTGGCAACATCACACTAAATAACACTTATATAGTGTTTGGCAGTGTGGCACTTATGGCACTTAGTATTTATGCAGATAGAAAGGAGAAAAAATGAGCGGCGAATATATAATCAGTGGATTTTTAACAATTTGCCTTGTTATTGCTTCTTATCAAGCATACAAGGTTTATAAAAAGGTAAAAAAACAACACTAAACTTACAAACACTCTTGCTTTTAAATTAAAAAGCAGGAGTAATTATGCAAACTTTAACCCAAAAAACAATTTTTTTAAATACAGAAGTTGCAATATCTTATAAAACTTCAAAACAAAACATAAATAGCACTAAAAACTATCACGCTGATGAACTCATAGAAAATATACACTATTTCTACGATTATGAGCAAACCAAAGGCGGAAGACAAAGAGTAATCAAATGGACTTTAGAAGGTGTTTATATGCTAGGCTTTTTTATAAAAAGTCCTAAGGCTAAAGAATACCGCAAAAAAGTAGCTAAGCTTTTAAGAGAGCAAACACAAGCTAGATTTAAAAGCTTAAGCGATGAAAATCTAAGACTAAATTCTTTAAATCATCATCAAAGCTTAGGTTATAAATCACAGCTTAAACAACAAAAGGAACATTATGAAAACAAAATCAAAGCCCTTAAATACGACTTAGAAAAGAAAAAGGAG